>NZ_JRAR01000058.1:0-72973 GCF_000768935.1 Porphyromonas sp. COT-290 OH860
CTTGCAACGACCCACTACCCGTGGGTCTTCTACCTTAGAAAAATAATCTTGTACATCCATAACTCAAAGATAAGCCTATTTTGATGCGGGTGCCCTGCTCGTAGCTCAAGGTCTAGAGAGGATATCCCTCCGAGGCTACTACTCCCCTGAGATGATGACCTCCTTGGCAACCTCGCTGTAGATGTCTAGGATAGCATTCTTTTTGGGGGAGAATTCAGCCTGCTTTGGGTGTATGATTTGGCAGTCGCCTAGGATAATATCTTCGAGATCGAAGATGGCTCCTTCGTCTGCTCCTACTACTTTGAGAGTTCCCTGCTCGACGATGAGTTGCTCACGCATGGTCAGTGCCCAGCCGCATATCCCACCATAGCTGCTATCGATGTTGATCTCTGCGCCCGAGTCTATCGTGAGGGTAACGTCTTCACGGAGCTGTATACCATAGCGATCGTCGGCATAGATATCCAGAGTGCCATCGCCCGAGATCCGTGTGTTGCAGTAGAGCTCAATGCACGCCTCTAGGGGTAATACATCTTGGATCACATTGTGCCCACGTAGCTCGATAGTCATACCGATATTGCCCAAGTTCATGATTGGCGTGATCTCATCAATCTCGTTTTTGTTTCTGATGGTTACGTTCTCCAGAGTCAGGGTTCTGGTGTCGGGATCGTAGCTGATTTCCCCCGAGATACCGGGGATCGAACTGATACTATCGAAGTTCTCTGCCGTGATCGCTACTCCCGAGATACTGAAGCCATAGTCTGGGCCATCTGCAAATCCTCTAGAGGTTAGGACGCTGGCTCCGCCACGGCGATAGATGACTCGCCAGCCTCTCTCTTTAGCTATACGACTACTCGAGGCCCTTATCTCTGCAATGTTGTCGTCTTGGTAGCTGTAGGCGACTGTCATTGTCCCTTGTTCATTGCCACTGAGTTTTGGTAGCTGGGTATAGATCCGGTTGAGGCTGTAGGTCGAGAGTGGGTTGCGATAGCAGGTCAGCCACCGCAGATTGTCTAGTCCTTGGACGTCTAGATCATGTAGTTCATTGCCATGGCAGGCTAGTGTCCTAAGCTCTAGACAGTGGCGAATATCTAGATTTTTGAGATTATTCTTGCCGCATACTAGAGTATCGAGCATGCGGTTGGCCGAAACATCAAGCTCCGCTAGACCACACTGGAAGCAGTTGAGCTCGGTCAGTAGAGCATTGCAAGAAATATCAAGGTGCCCTAGATTGTTCCGGTCGCAATAGAGACTCTTGAGCCGACGTGTCTGCGTTATATCTAGGTGGGTAAGCTGATTAAATCCGCACGAGAGCCAACCGAAGGTATTGCTCTGGGGTAGATTGAGAGATCGAAGTTGATTGCGGTTGCAGTATAGCAGTCGGAGGTCGCCATTGGTCGAGGCATCGAGGCTCGTGAGCTTGTTGTCGCCACAGTATAGGGCCTCTAGCTCGTGGCTTGACGTCAGGTCAAGCTTTTCGAGCTCGTTTTCTCCGCAGAAGAGTACTCGTAGCTCTGGGTTTTGGCTTAGATCTAGGTGTGTTAGTTCGTTGCCACTGCAGTCCAGCTCTGTGATATTGCCGACCAAGACAACTTCTTGGCTCGTCAAGGTGTGGGAGCGTGACTCACTTCTAGCAGCTGATAGCGTAGGCTGCTCTACTCCCTCTAGACGAACGTCGCCCTTTGCGACTATACTTAGCTGGATTGTTTGGCCACTGGCTCGCCGAGTCTTGAGTGTGATTCTGGGCTGGGCCTGAGAATGTGGGTAATTGAGAGCTTCGGATTTCATAACGACTATTTTTTATTGATTGATCTGCTACACAGTTTTATCCTTTGTAGGGGCGATGCCGTAGCTTCACCATTACTAGATGTAGGGATACGGAGCTACTAGCCTCGTCTGTACAAAGATAAGACTATTAGCTCATGTTCAAGGCAATGCTTGAGAAGTCGTTACGATTCCGCTAGGTCGCCGCAGTACCACTCGTAGAGCAGAGGTATACCCTCTTGGAGCTCCACAGTATGGTGCCAGCCTAGGTTGTTTAGTTTGCTGGGGTCGGTTAGTTTACGCATCGTGCCATCGGGCTTAGTCGAGTCGAAGGCTATATGTCCCGTGTAGCCTACCGTCTGGGCAACTAGATGTGCTAGTTCGGCAATGCTGATCTCTCGACCTGTACCGATGTTGAGGTGGGTATTGCGTACTTGTGTCTGTCCGTACGTCAGATCGGAGAAGTCGATGTGTTCCATCACATGTACGCAAGCCTGTGCCATATCCTCACTCCATAGGAACTCGCGCATGGGGCGCCCGCTTCCCCATAGCTCTACTCTGTCGGCATAGATGCCATAGCGCTGCCCCAGAACGTCGCTGATCTCTCGCTCCGATGCGCTCTGTGCATCTGCAATCTGGGAGATGGGGCGGCGTGTGAGGTCACAGCGTATCATAGCCCAGTCACCATGCTCTAGGGCGTGGGCAAGGTGAAACTTGCGGACCATGGCAGGCAGTACGTGGCTGTGCTCTAGATGGAAGTTATCTCCCGGCCCGTAGAGGTTGGTGGGCATCACGGAGATGAAGTTGGTACCGTACTGTAGGTTGAAGCTCTCGCACATCTTTAGGCCTGCGATTTTGGCTATCGCGTACGGCTCGTTGGTGTACTCAAGCTCGGAGGTAAGTAGAGAGCTCTCAACCAATGGTTGAGGAGCATTGGCTGGATAGATGCAGGTGCTCCCGAGGAATAGGAGCTTTTTGACGCCGATGCGTTTACTCTCGCCGATGACGTGCTGCTGTATGGCAAGATTCTTGAAGATGAAGTCGCCTCGTAGCGTATTATTCGCCATGATCCCCCCCACGAAAGCCGCAGCTAGGAAGACATACTCGGGGCGTTCCGCCTCGAAGAAAGCACGTACAGCCGAGTAGTCCATCAGGTCTAGTTCTGCATGTGTTCGGCCTATCAGATTGGTGTAGCCCTTAGCCTCGAGCGCACGCCAAATAGCAGACCCTACAAGGCCACGATGCCCTGCTACGTATATTCTAGAGTTTTTGTTCATGAATTTATTCAAAGTAGTTGGGAGCAACGAATCCGCCTTCTTTGAGGTAGGTATCTCGCTTCGCCTCGAGGATATCACTGCCTATCATATCCGAGATAATGCCCGCAAGATCATACTCTGGCTTCCAACCAAGTTTTGTCTGTGCTTTGGTAGGGTCGCCAAGTAGAAGGTCTACTTCTGTGGGGCGGAAATAGGCAGGATCTACTGCTAGGAGCTCCTGACCAATGCGCACCTTGATCGCTGTGAGGTATTCGGTTCCCACAATCAGAGCAAAGCGCTCTTCGTTGATTTGTGTCAGCACACCCACTTCGTCTATCCCTGTGCCTCGGAACTCAATACGTAGCCCTAGCTCCTCGAAGGCCAAGCGAGCGAACTCTCGCACCTCGGTGGTGCGGCCAGTAGCCACGACATAGTCGTCGGGGGTATCTTGCTGTAGGATTAGGTGCATCGAGCGTACATAGTCCTTGGCGTGTCCCCAGTCGCGCTGGGCCGATAGATTGCCTAGATAGAGCTTGTCTTGTAGGCCTAGGGCTATGCGTGTAGCACTGCGGGTGATCTTGCGGGTCACGAAGGTTTCTCCTCTTAGAGGTGACTCGTGATTGAAAAGGATACCATTGCTGGCGTGCATTCCGTAGGCTTCTCGGTAGTTTACCGTGATCCAGTAGGCATAGAGCTTGGCGCAAGCGTATGGACTGCGGGGATAGAATGGCGTAGTCTCTCGTTGTGGCGTTTCCTGCACGAGGCCGTAGAGTTCACTCGTCGAGGCCTGATACATACGCGTCTTTTTCTCTAGCCCGAGTAGTCTGATCGCCTCGAGTATGCGTAGCGTCCCGATGGCATCGACATCGGCGGTATATTCGGGGCTCTCGAAGCTGACTTTGACGTGGCTCATAGCTCCGAGGTTGTATACTTCGTCGGGCTGTACTTCCTGTATGATGCGAGTAACATTCATGGAGTCCGAGAGGTCGCCGTAGTGTAGGTAGAAGTTGCGATTCGCTTCGTGCGGATCTTGATAAATATGCTCGATACGCTGCGTGTTGAATAGCGAGCTGCGTCTTTTGAGGCCGTGTACTTCGTAGCCTAGAGATAGGAGGTACTCCGAGAGGTATGCCCCGTCCTGCCCTGTTACACCTGTGATTAACGCTACTTTTTTCGTCATGACTTCGATATTTAGTTTTCTCCTTCAATGCTACCAAGTACCTCGTCTGACAGAGGCTCTTTGGAGAAGATAATGGTCGTTGCCCCTAGGGTAATGATATCGCCCTCGCTTAGGTTGTACCATTCTTTGGCTCCAAGTAGCTGCCCCGAAACGAATGTGCCGACACGGCTGTCGTCGTCGGCGATGGCGTGGAGCAGACGTCCCGATTTGGTTTGGGTAATCTTAATAATGGCATGGTGCCGATCCATGCTAGGGTCGCCCGTGATGATGGGGATATCCGTTTTGGTATCCTTGTTACGACGCCCGATGTGGTTGAGCCCTCGGTACAGCGGGAATAGCTGTCTGTAGCCGAAGACATTCTCAATGATCGTGATGTGGCCGCATTGCTGGTCTACCGTCTGCTCCGAGTCGCTAGAGCGCTTGGGCGGCTTGATGCGGATGCGTAGCTGATGCGTACAGCTAGGGCAGATGATCGACATACGTTCGTCTGCACGCTCTCTGAGCTCCTTGAGTTTGGCAGAGGAGAGAGCAATCTCTTCGTCACATTTGGGGCAAAAGATCTTACGCATCGGCTAGCTCCTTTTTCTTTTCGTCCTTTTTCTTTGGTCTTAGGATCGCCTGATAGCGTGCTTGATCTGCAAGTAAGCGATCGGCTTCGGCTACTATTTGGTCGCTTAGGAGCTCACGCTCAATCACGCCACGGCGATAATAGTAGCGGTTGATGATACTCGTATTGAGGAAGCGCATGATATGAGGACGAAGGCTCTCTAGGTCGTGCTTGAGGTCTGGTTTGAGAGCCTGTTCTAGGCTGTCGATCAGTGGAGCCACACGCTCTAGATAGCCTTCTAGCTTGGCAATCTCCTTGAGTGTTACGAGGCGCTTGGCGCTCTGACGGTCGTAATCGAATTTCTTCTCGATGAGCATACGGCCAAAGTCGTTATAGTCTGCATCGCTAACGGTGAACGACGCAGGCGGAGCGATCGTTTTGTGGCGCTGTGCGTAGGTTGTGATCCAGTCGAAAGCAGACTCGTTGTAGGTCAGGTAGTACAACATCGTAGGCAGAGAGTCTACTTCGGCCTTGACATCAGGTAGGATACCTCCAGCATCATGCACCTCTCGACCAGCAGCCGTGTGGAAGATCTTCGTCAGGCTGTCTGGTAGCTCTGCCTCACGGCCTGCACGAGCTTCCTTGTAGTTGATGCGCTGTATGCAGCGACCGCTCGGAATGTAATACTTGGCGGTCGTCAGTTTGAGGACACCTTGGTGTGGCAGCTGCATCGTTGTCTGGATTAACCCCTTGCCGAAAGACTGCTGCCCTACCACGACAGCCCGATCGACATCTTGCAGAGCGCCAGCCACGATCTCGGCCGACGACGCACTCTGTCCGTCAATCAGCACGACAAGTGGCAGATCTGGATAGATGGGTTTGGAGCGTGTACGGTACACGGCCTCTTGCTTGAGCTCTGCTCGAGCTTTGGTGCGCAGCACTTCCGTTCCTTCGGGGACGAAGAAGCTAACGATCTTCACGGCTTCTTCCATCAGCCCACCACCATTATCTCTTAGATCTAGGACGAGTCCGTTGATCTTCTGTGTCTTTTGCAGCTCCGTCATCGCACGGCGAACCTCGGTGGCGGCAGTATTGGGGAAGTTCGTCAGCTTGATGTAGCCATAGCCTGCTGGGGTCACTCCGTAGTAGGGGACTGGATTAACCATAATCTTGCGACGAGTGAACTCGACCTTGCGGGGCTTGCTCTCGCCGAGCCGCTGGATCAGTAGACTGATCTTGCTCCCGGGCTTGCCCTTGAGCGCTTTGCTCACGACATCGCTTGTCGCCTTGCGGAAGTTTTGTCCATCGACCTCGAGGATGCGGTCGCCAGCTTTGAGCCCTGCTTGTGCTGCGGGCATTCCCTCCATAGGGTCGTTGATAATAACCGTGCTGTCGGGGCGCTGTGAGATGATTGAGCCTATCCCTCCGTATTCGCCAGTGGTGATGAGCTTGAGCTGTTCATTATCCTCTTTGGAATAATACTCTGTATAGGGATCTAGGCTAGAGAGCATAGCGTCGATGCCACGACGGCTGATGCGCTCTAGGTCTACCGAATCGACAAAGTAGCGATCGAGTAGGGACATCGAGGCTCCTACGATATCTAGAGCCTTGGTGTAGCTCTCCTGATTACGTGTCTTGGCTGGTTTCTGAGCCAAAACAGAGCCGCCCAGACATAGGGTTAGGGCAACCCAAATGATATTTACGAATCGTTGCATACGATATAAGTTGTCAAGATAAAATGAATGAATAGCACCTCGCTAGCCGAAAGCCAAGCCGTAGACAGGGGGACGCTCGTCTGTGAGCTGGCCGTTCGAATATACAACGTGTCCATTGACGAAAGTCGTGTGTACACTATGGGCAAACGTTCGTCCCTCTAGGGGTGACCAGCCACAGTAGGTTAGGTTGTTCTCCGCCGTCACGATGTAGGGGCTCTTGGGGTCTACTAGTACGAGGTCTGCGAAGTACCCCGTGCGTATGAAGCCTCGCTTCTGAATGCCGAAAAGTATAGCCGGTAGATGTGCCATGCGCTCAACTACCAGCTCTTTGGTGAATATGCCTTGGTTGGCTAGATCGAGCATGATGGGGAGAGAGTGCTGTACCAGAGGCCCTCCGCTAGCAGCCGAGAGGCAGTCGCCCAGCTTCTCGCTCCAGAGGTGTGGGGCATGGTCTGTGGCTACGATATCAACTAGGCCGTTGCGTACGGCTGCACGCAGTGCTTCTCTGTCAGCAAGCGTCTTGACCGCAGGGTTCCATTTGATCTTGTTGCCCAGTGTGGCGTAGTCTGCGTCTGTAAATAGCAGATGATGCACACAGACCTCCGAGGTGATGCGCTTCTGCTCTATGGGTAGGTCGCTACGGAAGAGCGATAGCTCCCTCTCGGTAGATACGTGTAGGATATGCAGGCGGCTATTGAGTCGGGTCGCAAGCTCCACAGCTTCGGCAGAGCTTCGATAGCAAGCCTCGGCAGAGCGAATGAGGGGGTGGTAGCTGACGTCTAGATGATCTTTGCCCACGAGTGCTTTGTAGTGCTCTTTGTTGGCACGGATAATTCCCTCGCTCTCGCAGTGCGTGGCGATGATCATATCCGTCTCTGAGAAGATACGCTCGAGGGTCTGTTTGTCGTCCACGAGCATATTGCCCGTGGAGCTCCCGAGAAATAGCTTGATGCCCGGTAGGCGATGCTTATCTAGATGCTTGAGTTCGTCGGCGTTGTCGTTGGTACCACCGAAGAAGAACGCATAGTTGGCCCAGCTGGTTTCGGCCCCACGGCGCATCTTATCCTCCCATGCCTCCAGAGTTGTCGTGGGTGGATTGGTATTGGGCATATCCATAAAGCTCGTGACGCCACCAGCTACGGCTGCTTGGCTCTCCGTGGCGATACACGCCTTATGGGTGAGTCCCGGCTCACGAAAGTGGACTTGGTCGTCGATTACCCCGGGCATGAGCCACAGCCCCTCGCAGGCTACGACTTCATCTACCTCGCACTCTAGAGCCTCGGGGTAGGTATGCTCTCCCTCGTAGATGGCTTCTATCAGTTCGCCCTCGATGACTACCGAGGCCGTATAGCTTCGCCCCTCGTTGATGAGTAGGGCGTTTCTAAGCAGTTTCTTCATACTTTTCTTTTGCCTTTGGGGAATGTCCCTTTCATTTTATCTCGGCGCAGGTCTAGGACACCTAGGAACGCCTCTCCGAAGATAGAACTACTCATCTTGGACGAACCGAGTACACGATCCTCAAACGTGATGGGTACCTCCACGACCTTGAAGCCTAGGCAGTGAGCCGTGTACTTCATCTCGATCTGGAAGCCATAGCCTCTAAATCGTATTTGGTCAAGTTCCATGCTCTCTAGCACCTCCCGGCGGTAGCAGACAAAGCCCGCTGTCGTGTCCTTGACAGGTAGCCCTGTGATGACCCTAACGTATAGAGATGCCCCATAGCTCATGGCGATGCGTCCTAGAGGCCAGTTCTTCACTCGCCCTCCGCTGATGTATCTAGAGCCTACCGCTACATCAGCGCCACCCTTGTGGCAGGCCTCGTAGAGCTCCATGAGCTTGGTCGGAGGGTGGCTAAAGTCGCAGTCCATCTCATATATATATAGGTATGGACGCTCTAGGGCCCAGCGAAACCCAGCGATGTATGCCGTACCTAGACCTTGTTTGCCTGCACGTTCGAGTAGATGCAGGCGCTTTGGGTACTGGGCTATCTTCTCACGGACGATACTTGCCGTGCCGTCAGGCGAATTGTCATCGATAATCAGTAGGTCAAAAGCGTGAGGGAGTGCCATAACCGTGTCGATCATTTTGGCGATATTCTCCCGCTCATTGTATGTGGGGATAAGGACGATGCTGTCGCTATACATTTAGTCTGATTGATTGTACAAGTCTACGGACTTGCCTACCTTAAATTATTAATGTACAAAGATAATACAATCCCCTCATACGGCTTGCCTTGCTCTGTCCAGCTCTCCGTATGGCAAGGGGCGACGGGTCAAAACCTGCATTCTGACTCGCCGCCCCTTGTTGGGATTGCCTCCCGGCACCTCTGTGGGTTACTTGCTCAGTAGTTCCTTGATTCCTCCTAGGGAGCTGAGCACCCCAGTGGCTTCGTAGGGGAGGTAGACTGTCTTATTGTTCTGCCCGCTGGTCATCTCACGCAGTGTTTCCAGATAGCGTACGGCTATGAGGTACTGAGTGGGGTTGGCACCCGAGCCTGCTGCGGCATCGGCTATGAGGCGAATAGCCTCGGCTTCTGCCTGTGCCGTCAGGAGTTTAGCCTCGGCCTCGGCCTTGGCGTGTAGTACCTGAGCTTGTCGCTCACCCTCGGCATGGTTGATAGACTCCTGCATACGTCCTTCCGATCCACGGATAAGGGCTTCTTTTTGTCCCTCGGCGTTGAGGATCTGCGCACGCTTGTCACGCTCGGCTCGCATCTGCTTCTCCATGGCGTCACGAATGTCACGTGGCGGGTTGATGTCTTGCAGCTCTACACGATTGACCTTGACGCCCCACTTGTTGGTCGCATCGTCTAGGATCGTGCGTAGCTTGCTATTGATCGTGTCGCGGCTGGTAAGCGTTTCATCTAGATCCATTTCGCCGATTACGTTACGCAGGCTCGTCTGTGTGAGCTTCTCGATAGCATCTGGCAAGTTCTGGATCTCGTACATTGCACGTATGGGCTCGACGATCTGGAAGTAGAGGATCGCATTGATCTCTGTTACTACGTTGTCTTTGGTGATGACACTCTGGCGAGGGAAGTCGTAGACCGTCTCACGCAGGTCAATAGTCGTCACATCGGTAAAGCGTACGATGGTGTCGCCATTCCCCGCAGGGATTGTGTAGCGCCAGCGCATAGGTCTGGGGCGGTCAATAAAGGGAATAATGATATTCACCCCAGAGTTTAGGGTCGTGTAGTACTTACCTAGTCGCTCGATGATCATGGTTTGCGACTGCTGTACGATTTTGAGCCCCTTGGAGATGATGAAAATGACCAAGAGCGCAATGGCTCCGAAGATAATAAGTCCTGATGGCATAAGCTGGAAGATAAATTGGGTTTGAAACTTAATGAGTCTATGATGATATGTTTGTAGCTGAGATGCCACGCACGATGAGGACAAGGCCATCAATGCCAACGACCTCCACCAAGGTGCCCTCTGCGAGTGAAGTTCCGGACTCTGTGCGGGCTCGCCAGACATCACCGTCTATGGAGATCTCTCCGTAGTCAGCTGTGGCGGAGATGGGAGATTTGAGCCTAATCTGTCTGCCTATGAGTGCATCGATACCGGTTGGTACGCTACGTTGCTCCAAGCGTCGCATCATCACTGGCCGAAGCAAAAACAGTGAGAGTAGGCTGATGGTAGAGAACGCTCCTAGCTGCCAAGCCAAACCAAGCCCTAGTATTGCGACAATGGTAGCGCCTAGAGCACCTATACCGAAGCAGGCCAGTAGAAAGCCCACAGTCACAATTTCCAAGATAAGCAACCCTACGCCTATGATGAGCCAAAGCTGCCATGAGGAGAGGAGGGCAAATTCATTCATAATATTCCTGAGTGTTAATTCTTGAACTGCATAAGTCTGTCACACCCAAAGATAGGCAATTATTAAATATACCCTATTGGTTTCGACTAAATATTTGTGTGCTTGTTTAGTATTTTGTGTTTACAAAATTAAACTTTTTTCATCTTCCCTTGTTTTAACTCTGTTGTGTAGATAATTCCAAAATGTGCTACGTCCTAGACGAGTGGTGCTAGCGGAGTGCTGGGCTGGAGCCTTGGGGTTGCCTGTGCAGGTTGATAAATAAGATGATAATAGTTTTAATCTCATAAAAATAAAGTTGTATGATGAAAAAGATGATTCCCTCTTTGGGATTATTCACTATGCTTGCTGCCATAGCTTCCTGCTCAGGCAATAAATCGAATAACACTGTCAAGGCTGCAGACTCTGTAGCTGCTACACAGATCAATGTAGCGATGGCCTATGAGGTAGACTCGGCTGAGTCAGTGATGACATGGAAGGGATTTAAGCCCGGAGGCGAACGCTTTGGTAAACTGCCAATATCCTCGGGTAAGGTGTCGATCACAGATGGGCTACTGCTGGGAGGTCACGTTGAGATCAAGATGGATGGGATCGTAGTAGATGACCTAGAAGGTGAGATGGCTAATAAGCTCAAGGAGCACTTGCAGAACGAAGACTTTTTCGATGTGGAGCGCTATCCTGTGGCTCGCTTCGAGCTAACCGATATTCCCGAGGCTGGGTTACCTCTTGGTACGCTCGCCGAGCTCAAGGGTAATCTTACCCTCAAAGATGTGACTAAGAATGTGACTATCCCTATCGATCTTGTGAACTTCAACGCTAGTGATTCCTCATGGAGTATCCGGAGTAAGGTTTTCCGTATCAATCGTGCGGACTGGAATGTTAAGTACGCTTCCAAGAGCTTCTTCTCTAATCTGGGAGATAAGTTTATTGATGACGAGATGGAGCTGAGCTTCTGGCTCAAAACCCGATAGATTAGCAGTGCGATATTTGAGGGCGGTGTGTCGAAATTAGGTTTTGGCACACCGCGTTTGTATGTATATGTCCCTGTATCCCCAAAAGTATTAGGTGCTCGATCTTCTGCTTTTTGGTTAAGGAGTGTTAAGGAGTTGCTTAGAGATTTAGAGAAATAGGCCGCTGGTTTGTAAAGGGAGGTGAGTCTGATCTGCAAAATTGATGGGAAGACTTTTTTGGGTTGATCGACTAACTCGCTCAGATATGTCCATTAATCCGAGAAGATTAATGGGAAGAAATGAGTCAAAATGTGACACATGGAGCCGTGAGTGTGCTTGTGTTTAATGTATATAGCTAGTTGTTAGACGCTTGTGCTTAGCTTGTTTTAGAGGGTTATTTCCTCGTGGGTGAGGTAGGGTGCGCAAGCGAGGGAGAGTGCACTACAGAGCCTGCTAAGCGGCAAATACGAGGTTGCTCCGATGGTAATAGGCATAGAGCGTGGCGTTGATCATGCGCTCAAATATACTCTATAAGTGTAAATTTATGTAAGAACTTCGATGTGATGAGCGATACTCCCTTGATACTCTGAGGAAGAGAGAGGAAAGTGTTTTGACCTAGGTCGTTTGCTTTTTTTCTTGTAGGTATTTTCTTTTACCTTTGCCATGTCTGAGTGAGCTGCTCTTGCTTGGATTGTGAGCATTTATATAGTGCCTTGATGGGGCCTCTATTCTGCTCATTAGGCTTTTGGAGCGACTGCTCTCGTATCATACTTGTGATTATCATTAGGAACATCCATACACGAAGCATCATGATGAACTACCCTGCCTCACGGCGTAAGCCCATTAGCTGTCGCCATCTGCCGCCCTCTGCGACCTTTGCTATGTGGTAGGCTGGTATGTGTTTATTGGGCTTGTCAGTTTGGTTCTGGAGTGGTTGATGCGTTTGCTCCCAAGTAGACCCAAATGGCTTCTGCCTCTGCTCTTGATCCTTACTCTTCTCTATGCGCTGGGTTGTCACTATCCCAAGGTTGCAGGCTATTAAGGATCGTCGTATTATGACGGACGTCTTGCCCCATGCGATCATCGGGCTGCTGGGGGTAGATACTCCACTCTACAAGCCAGAGCTGGACTTCTGGGGTACGGCCTACGATGAGCAACGCCGACGTATCATCTATGTGGACGATGCTTCTCTAGCCATTGACTAGAGGCTTCTTGCAGGGCCAAGGCTTGGATCGTTGGTATAGAGTGTTATTCTAATGATTTATGGTTTAGAATGTTGGTATAGGGCTTGTCTTGTGCCTAGGCCAAAGTTCGCAAAAATAAAGACTAGAGAGCTAGTAAAGTATTGGGAGAATAGGCATTTTTGATTACCTTTGCGCAGATTTTACGGTAATTGGCAGTGACGAATACTGATCTATATAAGCTCAATCTCAAGTCGCTCTCTCAGGGGAAGCACAGCTTTTCGTATGAGCTAGACGATGCGTATTTCGCAGGCGTTGAGGCCGATGATATACATGGCGGAGACGTGAGCGTGGCTGTGAATCTTGAGAAAAATGGCGAGGTTCACAAGCTAGAGCTGTCCTACGATGGCTATGTTTTGGTCAGTTGCGATCGTTGCCTAGAACCCGTAGAGCTAGACGTCTGCGACACCTACGAGATGGTCGTGAAGTTTGGCCTAGAGTATAGTGAGGAGGATGACGTGCTTATCCTGCCAGAGCGTGAGGGTGTCCTCGACTTGCACTGGCATCTATACGAGGATATAGCTCTATCTCTCCCGATGCAGCGTATGCACGAGGAGGGCGAGTGCGATAGTTCTATGATGAATCTCTATGGCCAGTTGGCTACCGATGAGGTTAGAGAGGCGGGCGATGAGCCTAGCCAAGACGTAGATCGTGACGAAGATGGTATTGACCAGCGTTGGGCAGCACTCAAGAAGCTGAAGAAGTAGGATAATCGCCCAGTTGGGCGTCCTGCTCCAAGAGAAGAAGATTAATAAATTAAAATAAATAAGACAATGGCACATCCAAAAAGAAGACAGTCCAAGACAAGAACAGCCAAGCGTCGTACACACGACAAGGCCGTAGCGCCTACATTGGCTAAGTGCGCGAACTGCGGAGAGTGGCACATCTTCCACACTGTGTGTGGTGCGTGCGGTTACTACCGTGGTAAGCTAGCTATCGAAACAGATCTAGCTCTATAGCAGCAAGGTTAGTTTTATTCAAAAGTCCCGTAGCTCTGTCTGTGGGACTTTTTTTGTACCTTAGCGGGGCATTATCTCATCAAACTAAGACTTTATAATGAACGCAATTAATGCAGTTATTACGGCAGTCGGCGGTTACCTACCAGAGGATAAGCTGACTAATGCTGATATTGAGAAACTAGTAGATACCAACGACGAATGGATTATGACACGTGTTGGGATCAAGGAGCGTCGCATCCTCAAAGATCCCACTAAGGGAGCATCCTATCTGGCTATCCAAGCCGTGCTCGATATGTTTGAGCGCAATGGGATAGATCCTCTCACTGTCGATGGCGTGATTCTCGCAACTAATACTGCCGACTACCATTTTCCTACCACATCGTCTATTGTAGCGCACGAAACAGGCTGCTTTAACGCCTTTACTTTCGACCTGTCGTCCGCCTGTCCCGGCTTCATGTATGCCTTGGAGACAGGTGCCAACTATATCCGTTCGGGCCGATATAAGCGACTCGTAATCGTCGCAACAGAGAAGATGTCGGCTGCGGTGGACTATACCGACCGTGCTACTTGTCCCCTTTTCGGCGATGGAGCTGGTTGTGTGCTGCTCGAGCCTACGACCGAGGAGCTGGGCGTGCTAGATGCGCACTTCCGTACAGATGGTACGGGGCGTACGCATCTAATTATGAAGGCTGGAGGCTCTGCCAACCCTGCCTCTCACGAAACGGTAGAGCGTAGAGAGCACTATGTCTATCAGGAGGGCTCAGTGGTCTTTAAGCAAGCAGTCAAGGGTATGTCCTCTAGCTGCAAGCTCATTATGGATCGCAACAACCTCAAGTACGAAGACATCAACTGGGTAGTGCCTCACCAAGCAAATATGCGTATCATCGACGCCGTAGCTCGTATGATGGAGGCACCTATGGAGCGTGTGATGGTCAATATAGAGAAGTGTGCCAACACCAGCTCTGCGACTATCCCTATCTGCCTATGGGAGCGTGAGAAGGATTTGCGCAAGGGCGACATCCTAATCCTAACGAGCTTCGGTGCAGGCTTCACTTGGGGAGCGATCTACCTCAAATGGGGCTACGACCCAAAGTAAAGATACAGGTCTGACCACAGCGATACCTAGACGGTACTAAGAGTCGGCTCGAAGACGACAGCCAATGAGAAAGCTAGAGTACAGGGCTGATATCGATGGGCTCAGAGCGCTGGCCGTCTTAGCCGTCATTATATTTCACATCAATCCCGAGTGGATGCCCAATGGCTTCCTCGGGGTTGATGTCTTTTTTGTTATCTCGGGCTTCCTCATTACTCGTATTCTCTATGAGGCAGGGAGCCGTGGGATATGGTCTTTGTCCGATTTCTATGCCAAGAGAATACGCCGCATTTTGCCCGTGTTTTTTGTGGTCGTACTCCTCTCACTCGCCTTAGCCTACTGGTTGTTTTTGCCCAACGATGCCCTCGCCGTAGGTAAGTCTGCCATTGCGGCGATTTTTTTTGCTGCCAATTTCTATCACGCACGCCACAGCGATTATTTTGATGCAGGTGCAGAGGAGCAGCCTCTTCTACACTTATGGTCGCTCTCGATTGAGGAGCAGTTCTACTTTATCTTCCCTGCCTTGCTCCTCGGGTTGCTGGCTTTTGGGCGTAGATTTAGGCCTCGAGCTCAGCGAGGGTCACGCCCCTTCGTTCTAGGTGTACTCATCTCCCTTGCTGTCTTGTCCCTCGCATTGGCTTGGTTCCCTCTCGAGGCTCTAGGCATTAACTTAGATGCTTATTACCTTTCTCATACACGTTTTGGGGAGCTTTTGGTCGGGGCTGTCTTAGCCGTTTGGTCGTCGAGGGAGCGTAAGCCGCTAGGACCGCGGCAAGCGAGCCTCTTGGGAGGGATAGCTGTAGCCTTACTTCTGATCTCATTCTACTCTCAAGGGATATTTACTTCTCCTTGGTTCCCGGGGCTTCTTGCCTTGATACCTACTCTGGCCACGGCATTGCTGATCTATGCCAATGCCTCGGGCTCACCCTTTCGGCGCCTATTTGC
This sequence comes from Porphyromonas sp. COT-290 OH860, assembly GCF_000768935.1. Taxonomy (NCBI): domain Bacteria; kingdom Pseudomonadati; phylum Bacteroidota; class Bacteroidia; order Bacteroidales; family Porphyromonadaceae; genus Porphyromonas; species Porphyromonas sp. COT-290 OH860. The sequence goes on from NZ_JRAR01000058.1 coordinate 15,464, forward strand.
TTTATCCCCAGTGGTCTGGCTTGGTAGACTCTCGTATTCGCTTTATCTGTGGCACTGGATGGTTTTGGCCTTCGTGCGTTACTTCTGGGGCGTGGGGGAGCTCCCGCTTTGGTTGATTGTCCTAGCTATGGGCGTAACGCTTGGGGCATCTGTCGGGACGTACTACCTCGTTGAGCAACCTATTCGCAGACGCCCTTATACACTGAAGCAGAGCCTCGGGCGGCTCTATCTACTGCCGGCCTGTGCCGTGGCCTTGCTTTTCTTTGCGATCAAACGGCTGGAGCCTGCGCAGGGCCCGTACTTTGCTTACATAGACGGGACGAACTGCTGCTTCGACACTCTAGAGGGCGACTGCTTGATGGGTGATCAGACACAGAGGCCCCAAGTACTCATCGCAGGTGACTCACACACGGGGCACCTAAGTCGCTTCTGGGACTATGTGGGGCGGAGAGAAGGCTGGAATGCGTTCGTATCTGCCTCTAGGTCTTGCCCATTCTTTTTCGGCTACGACTACTACGACACTTGGCAGATAGAGGGCTTCTGTGCATTGCGCAACGCATGGCTCAGACAGGAGTATCGCCATTATCCTACCATTGTCTTAGCCAGTTACTGGGGGTCGCCTCAATATGCGGCCGACCCGAAGTTCATGCCCGCCCTAAAGCATACGTTGAGCGAATTGCTCAAGCACGGCAAATCTGTCTACGTCGTCAATTCTTGCTACCAAGTCGGTGCCCCTCCTTCTAGGGCTTACTATGCCAATGGGCGTGGACTCTCGCTCCCCTTGCAGGAGTATGGCTGGCACCCGAGAGGTCGCTTGTATGCACAGACTCGTAGCTATGCCGAGCGCATAAAAAATATCGTACAGAGTGAGTTCCCGTCAGTGCGATGGGTTGATCTAGAGCCCTATCTGCCTCAGGACTTCGTTCATGATGGTCTGCCCATACTTGGCGATAATAGGCATCTGAATGCCTATGGAGCTGAGGTTCTGGCCAAGATCTTCTCTCAGAATGGACGACTAATTGAGCCCAAAGACCTCCAATAGCGAACTTTTTGTCCGATAGAGAGGTTTGAACCTAAGGAGGGGAATGAGTCAAGTAGCTCACCCCGACGGTTAAAAATTACAGAAATAAAACTCAAAAATTAAGATCACATCATTATTATGAAGCATGAACTAGTTAAGCTACCCTATGGTCCCAACGACCTAGAGCCAGCAATCAGCGCCGAGACCCTAGCATTCCACCACGGTAAGCATCTACAAGGCTATGTAGACAATCTAAACAAGCTCATCGAAGGAACTGAGTTTGCCGAAGCTAGCCTAGAAGATATCGTACGCAAGAGCGAGGGCGCTCTATTCAACAACGCTGGTCAGACGCTCAACCACAACCTATACTTCACTCAGTTTGCACCCAACGCTGGTGGCGCACCTACGGGTAAGCTACTTGCTGCTATTGAGAAGAAGTGGGGTAGCTTCGAGGCTTTTCAGGCTGAGTTCCTCACGGCTTGTACCACGCTATTTGGTTCGGGCTGGGCTTGGCTAGCTTCTGATGACAAGGGCGAGCTCTGCATCACCAAGGAGCCTAACGGTAGCAACCCGGTGGTGAGTGGTCTGAAGCCTCTCATGGGTATCGACGTTTGGGAGCATGCTTACTACCTAAGCTATCAGAACCGCCGTGCCGACCACATCAAAGATGTTTGGAATATCATCGACTGGAACGTAGTAGCCGAGCGCTACTAGTAGTCGACTTCGTTCGACGTATGGACTAACTGAGTGGGAGTGCTGTATCTATGCGATATAGCGCTCCCATTTTGCGTTTTATAGCTATATTTGTTTCTATTACTTCAATACTCTCTCAATGACAACGCTAGATGAGATTAAGGCGCCAGTGGCGAGCTATGTGGATCAGTTCCACCAGCAGTTTGAGCAAATCCTCTTATGCAAGAGCCAATGGCTGACCACGGCCGTGGAGCATTTGTCCCGATCGACGGGTAAGATGGTTCGCCCCATCATGACGAGCTTGATGGCTGGCCTGATTACTCCAGAGCTACCAAGCAAGACGATTGACTCCGCCATACTGCTCGAGCTAATCCATACTGCCACCCTCATTCACGACGATGTCATCGACGAGGCTAGCACACGCCGAGGCCGTCCAACGCTCAATGCTATATTCGACAATCGTGTGGCTGTCTTGATGGGCGACTTTGTCCTCTCCTCTGCGCTTATCGGTGCTATTGCGACCAAGGATCTACGCATCATCGGTGTCGTGTCGGCAATTGGCAGAGAGCTGACCGAGGGCGAGATACGTCAGTTCGAGACAGCCGACAACGTAGTGCTGAGCGAGGCCGTCTATATGGACGTTATCCGTCAAAAGACCGCTGTCCTCTTCCGCTCGTGTGCTGAGGTCGCCGCCATTACGACTGATGCCTCTGAGGAGGCTATACGTAGTCTTGGCGACTGTGGCGAATATCTAGGCATGGCTTTCCAGATAAGGGACGATATCTTCGACTATTACAGCGCCGACGTGGGTAAGCCTACTGGCAACGACATAAGAGAGGGCAAGGTAACACTCCCTCTATTGCACTGCCTCATTGAGGATCATGGCAAGAGCCCCGAGGGTGCTCGTGCTTTGCATATACTACGCAGCAAGGACTTTTCAGAGACCAATATCGACTACTTGCTCACTTTTGCCAAAGAGCGTGGGGGCATCGAGTATGCTCAGAGCCGTATGCTCCAATTCATCGAGCAAGCTAAGTCTATTCTCTATACTTATCCCGAGGGTAGCTACCGTACGGCTCTGCTTGCCCTTGCGGACTTTATCGCAGGGCGTAGCATCTAGCCTAACTTACGCTCCCCTAACTTCCTATGGCATACAAAAGACCGCTAACTCGTACGCAGAGCATCATCATCGCTGTGCTGTGGTTTGTTTTCGTCGGGCTCTACCTCTCCTACGGCAAACTTACGGCTGGTGGTCTGGTGATGCTCCTGATGTCTGCTTTCATAGTCTTCTATCCTATTGTCAAGAGCCTCAAACAGCGGCGAGGCTTGTAGGCTACGGACTGGGCGATGTGTTGTGGTGTATATCCCTGCATATCGCCTTTATTTTTGCGGGGTGGGGATAGTCACTGATGTATGTGCATATATCAGTGGCTTAGAAGTACGTCAAATTTATATTTTAGACCAAGTTGCACAAAATCTATGGGAAGACTGTGGATAAGCGGTGGATAATCTGTGTACACTTCGTATTTGGCCTCTAGCAGGCTCTCTGTGCGCTCCTCCCTCGTTTGCGCCCTTACCCTTGCTCCTATGAAAATATCTGCCTAGAATCGCATTTCTACAACTGTTTATTAGCTAGATGTATATGCCAGCTTATTGGGCGATTTTACCACTTATCGAGTCCATTTCTGATATTTCTTCCCATCAATCTAAGCGAATTGACGGATACATTTTGGCTAGCTAGTCCACTAATCTGAAAAGATCAGTCCTTCAATTTTTGCCAAAGGAGGGCTAAGCTACGGCCAAAGTGCTATCCAATCTTAGGTAATTCTTGGGGTTTTGATAATATTTTTTAACGGAAATGTATGATGATTGATGCGTTTTATTTTGTGGATAGTTACTTATGGTGTATCCTTGAATTTGTATGTTATCATCTTGTTTTTGAGTAATATATTTTTAGTTTAGAGGAATTTTCAGGGATATTGAGAAAAATTATTTTTACGAAAAGTTGCGCTTTATATGGTTAATTCGATAACTTTGTCGTATACGATAAGTAGTGCTATCAAAAAGAGAAAAATCGAAGCCTGTGAGTTTGCTGTGGCCTCCTTTTTCATTGACCAAGTTAATCCCTTAGTAGGTACGCTGGAGCACCGCTATAGGAGTGTAATTTTAGAGAGATTGGATGTTGCATCTTTTTCAAGGTTTAATCATAAACAATTAGAGTTACTATGGAAAAAGTTATTAGTACAGCACCATCTTCGGTAGCTACAAGTGCTCTCAGAGCAATCCCATTCGAGAACATCATCGGAGGCCCTCTACAGGCGTGTGTCAAGGCTCAGCGCTTGGCCGCTCAAACCACAGTAGACTTCATTCGTGAGGTTGGGCTAGAGGATGTGCCAGTAAGAGATCCCAAGGGAGAAATTGTCAAAGCGCCTCGCTTGGATAAATATGGCAATGTAATTAAAGACTCCAAAGATCAACCTATTATGGATCCTGTATTGGAGAAGAAAGCAGTCTATGTGTGCTTTCAGTTCATTCAGGCGGGTCGTTTGGTGCGCCTCAACGTCCCTATGCTGAGCATTGTCCCCATTCCCTACATTGCAATTAATACGATCGACATCAGCTTCAAAGCCAATATCAAGGCACAAGCCAGTGCCATGGATCAAGACGCCATCACAGAGGCAGATGATAGAACTAGCTCTAACTACAATAGTAGCTGGGACACCCAGAGTAGTCGTAGCTTTGGACGCTCTGGTCGTTGGTGGAATAAAAACAGAAGTGGTCACAACGAGTCTAGCTACTCGAGCGATTACTCTCGCAACTCGATGCAGGCCTCTATCTCGAGCAAGAAGGACTCGGTCGGTACACGTGAGTCTAAGTATAGCGTGGAGTACACGATGGATGTGGCAGTACACGCCTCACAGGACAGCATGCCAGCAGGTATGGCTAAGGTCTTAGAGCTTATCGGTAACGCTATGGACGTCTGCAACCCAGAAGGCGAGTTCCTCATCAATAACAACATCCTGCTGATTGCTCAAGGGAAGAAAGGTACCCTTGAGGTGGTCTACAAGACTCCAGAGGGGCTACTCTCCACACGCAAGGAGGACTTCTGGCTCAAGAAGAAGGTGGGAGATAGTACATCTGAAAAGGATAGCGATTTGCTCACTGTCCGTAATAAAGATAGAGCTTCTGCTGAATTAGAAGAAGGAGAATATCTACTATCCAATGCAGAAGGAACGCTAACGGAAACTATCAAGGTTGTTGTTGCCAAAACACAGAGCTAGGACATCATCAAGAGAGGGATTTCGGATATTGGGATCCCTCCAACGAAGTCTATAGGTCGAATACAGAGAGATTCATGATGGTTTAACTATTAGACGCAAACGCTATGGCTAATATAGATACTACGCCCTCTCAGGTTGCGACTTCTGCCCTGCAAGCCATACCCTTTGGCTCGATCATAGGGGGGCCACTTACGGCTTGTATTGACGCTCAAGCCCAGGCCGCCCAAACGACATGGGAGTTCATTAAGCAGGTGGGATTGCAGACCGACAAAGAGGGTAATACCAAGGCTATAACTGTCATCTTCGAGTATGTGCAGGGAGGTCGTAAGATGATGCTTATCGTCCCATTGCTGACCATTGTCCCGATACCTTATATCGCAATCAATGAGATTGAGATCAACTTCAAGGCTCAGATCTCCGCATCAGCATCCAGCTCAAGCGAAGTGAAGAAGTCTACGGCAGTTGATGCAGGAGCTAAAATCAAGGCTGGCTACAAAGGGATATTTTCTAGGGCCTCGGTAGAGATGCATGCCAATTTCTCGAGCAAAAAAGATTCTAAGGCAACGCAAGAGTCGAAGTACAGCGTCGAGTATACTATGGATGTGCATGTCCATGCAGGTCAAGATAGTATGCCTGCTGGTATGGCCAAGGTATTGGAAATCCTCAATAGCGCAGTGGATACTGTCAATGCCAAAGGTGAACTGACAGTAAGCGATCACATGGTACCAGTCAACCAATCGGTCATCATCTCCTATCGCAACAACACTGGAGTTTGGTCTCCTGCTGATGTAATGTGGCGCAAGGCCACAGATGGAGAGGACAAATGGCAAGGACAAGATGGAGAGAAAGGTGCCTTCGGAGCATTAGCCAAGAAACCTCTGAAGGTATCGAGCAATGGAGAGAATGTGATTGCGACTTTCGACGAAGAGGGGGAATACTATATCAAAGGTGGCGAATGCCAAGCCTTGATTGTAGTAACTCCATAACCCTAACTAAAGAATAGGAGATACGACTATGGCTGAAGAAACAAATCAATCGCAGAACTCTAATAGCTCGATCGACTATGCAGCCCTGCGTAAGGCTACATTAGGTGGAGTAACAGACATCCCTTTCACACACTTAATTAGCGAACCGCTAAGGGCGTGTGTGGCTGCGCAAAACGAGAGCCACCAGACGACGATCGCTGCTCTGAGAGAGATGGGGGTCTTCTCGGGCAAGGAGAATAATCAGGTTGCCTCTTCGGTAGGATTTGAGTTTGTCAAAGATGGGAGGCGGCAGAAGATTATGGTGCCACTCATCACACTTGTGCCAATCAATTTCCTGCAAATCAATGCCGTCAATATCAGCTTTAAGGCAACGATCAAGGCCTCGTCCTCATGGGGAACCGGACCCGGTATTGCTCTTGAGCTGAACAAGGACAAAAAGGAAGACAAGAAAGACGAGAAAAAAGCGGAAGCCTCTGACAAGGACGAGAATAAAAAAACGGGAGAGTCTGCTACGCAGGAGAAGTCGGGCGACAAATCCGATGAAGGAGGCGGAGGATCAGACAAACCGACTGGCTCTGGAGATGATGGCAAGAAGGGCGACAAGCTCGACGGTAAATCTGAGCAAGCAGAGAAAGATAAGGATACATCTAGCAAGTCTGACGAGGGCAAGAAGGCAGACAAGGACGATGACTCCGCTTGGTGGCGTGAAGTAATCAAGTATGGGGGCAAGGCTATCGACTTCTACAAGGACTACAAAAAGTCCAAAGATGCCAAGGAGTCCGAAAGCAAGGCCGAATACTCCAACAAGAAGGACTCCAAGGTAACCCAAGAGTCTAAGTACTGCATCGAAACGACGGTAGACTTTGATATCCACGCAGGCCCTGCAGATATGCCCGGTGGTCTAGCCAAAATTATCGAAACGCTCAACAATGCCATTGTTACCTTCGATCCTGCAGGCGAGCTACAAGTTACTTCCGAGCCTAGCTCTGGTGGTCGTAAACTATTCGTTCGTTACCTCAACGAGGACGGCATCTTGGCTCCCGGAGAGATCAAATGCAGCCCCAACGAGGGCGTACAGCTCGAGAAGACCGACACGGGGGTGACCCTAACCTTCTCCAAGGCTGGGGTCTACAAAATAGAGGCGGGCAAGAAGGAGCAAAGCATCACAGTCGCCGAGTAGCTCACCACTCGGGTCATCACGTATATATCTTATGACAAACCTCAAGCAAGTAATATCATCGGTGCTGCGAGATGTGATACAGGCGCAGCACGAAGCCGCTAGCTACGCTCGTCAGCTAGCCCAATCTAGCCAGCAGACCACTGGGGGGACATTGATCTCCCCAGCGGCTACGGTTGGCGAGCTGACCTTAAACCTGCGCTATGCTATCCAAGACGGAGAGGACATCACGGAGGTTAAGGTCCTCAATGCAGACGTTAGCGACCGGCTCCTCGGCAATATCTCCGAGCAGCTTGCCAAGCTTGTGATCCGCAAGCTGGTTCAGCAGACCCAAACCTCGGGAGTGCCCTACGCACGCAATGGGTTCTCCTACATAGACGATTTAGGGGACAATCGTCGTCTTATCGACTATATCGCCCATCAGATGCTTACTCGGCTCAGAGCCAATGTAGACAAGCTCTATAATCAGCAGCACGAGATAGAGGTTGAGCCTATTGCCGATCAGGTACTAGCCGTGGGCGAGCAGGATCTCTTCTTGCATAGTGATATTGAGGGGCTCTTCGCCCTCTCGGGGGGAGCTGAGCTATTGGCCAAAACTCGTCAGGTACTCGATGATGAGGTCAGCGAGGAGATCCGCAAAATCATACACGAGGAGCAGGGCGCTCAGCTCTTCTCTTGTCGTACCGAGCGTTCGTTGCGCATCGAGATCGACGCCGAGCGACTCAAGGATTACCCAGCCGAGGCCATACAGTCTATCACTCTAAAAGTAGTGCCACCACAGCTGTCTGGCCCCAACGTCTAATCTTGTGGTTGCCCTCTAGGGCTGCACAGACACATCAGTACAACAATGAGTAACATATTACCCAAGATGGATATAGGGCTAGCCGATCTGATCAAAGAGGCTCATGTAGCTACGCTCAAAGCTGAGCAGATGGGACTACAAGAGTACCTGCGCATATTGGGCGAGCTTCGTGATATGCCTCCCATTTCTTTCGCTTATAGCGATGAACAGGGGCGTAGGCTACGCCTACAGATCCCCGTCATCACGCTAGTGCCATTGTCACTATTGCGTGTCGAGGAGGCTGAGTTTTCCTGCTCGTGCCGCTTGGATCTAAACACCCAAACTCAGAAAACGAACACTCAGAACGAGGTGCCCAGCCTAATTGGCGAGATAGACAAGTCCCGTGCCTTGACCGAGTACTACGACAAACAACAAGATCAGCGAGTTTATGCTCGTCAGATCCGAGTCTATCAGTCTTTGGTGAATACGAATAAGCTTACCTTCGAGATTATAGATGAGCATGGCAAAAGCTCCTATTACAAGAGTGACCCGACCAAGGAGCTTAAACACAAGCGATGTGTCCTACTCTCTCTAGGTCGGCCCTACATCACACTGTGGGAAGAGAAGCTCACGGAGACCAAACTTAAAGAGTTTGAGTGGAGCAACCGCCTACTCGTTAGCCTCCATGGCGATGGCACTTTTTGGTATCAAGGCAAAACCTATCGCCGCAATAGCAAATCGACCAGAGAGATACGTATTGAGTTTCCCCTAGATGGCCTACGCTACGACTATGCACACAAGCATATCGCTTGGCGATTTTTGCTCCATGAGAAGGTTGATGAGCCGACAAAGCAAGATGACTCTAGCACCAAGGTGACGATAACTAGCAATGATCAGCAGGCTGAGCAGAGCAACTTCTCATTTAGAGTGAAACTAAAGCAATCCCCCCTCCCTACAGGGTTTGCCGATATATTCAGAGTAATGGGGAATAGTACAAGACTATCGGAAGAGTATTAACCTATTTAGATCCTAAAAAATAGTATGAACGAACAAAGAAGACCTGGGCTCAACTGCCCCAAGTGCAACCGCTTCATCGAGACTACCATTACCGAGCTTATCTCGGCTTCATATATAGAGTGCAAGCACTGTCGCCTCAGACTAGAGATTAATAAACAGGAGTCTAAGCGTGCTCTAGAGATCCTTGGTGATGTAGAGCGTGCCAAGCAGCGTGTACAGGAGGCGAGCACCTTCCGCCGGTAGTCTATTCGTCATAAACATCGTAGTCGGCCGTACTACGAATAATAATAAAAGGCATGAGTAGTGTAAACGAACAGATGAAAGGTATCCCCTTTCATCATCTGATCGGTGGACCCCTCAAGGCGTGTATCGTAGCCCAAGAGCAGGCCTCGATGAGCACTTGGCACTATATCAGAGATGTAGGGCTAGAGAGTGGGAAGGAGGCCGTTATGGTATCCTTCTCATTTATCAGCAATGGTTCCAAGGCACACTTGCGCATTCCGTTGCTTACATTGGTTCCCGTGCCTTACTTCTCTATTGATACGCTTGAGATATCGTTCAAGGCCAAGGTAACAGGCATCAACGCTAATGCCTCCAATAGCGAGAGCAAGATCTCTGCTACCTATGCGACGACCTCTAGCGACACGATGACGACCAAGCTCGAGAATACGATTGATGTAGCCGTGCGTGCTACGCAGGATCACGTACCTTCAGGGCTAAGTAAGGTGCTCGGCTTCATGGAACAGTCTGTAGCACCAGACAGCATCTATATGCAGCTCAGAGATCCAGAGATCGCTAGAGCTATCTCTCAGGGCTGCGTGAGATCTTTGCCCGAGAAGATTACCCCAAGCTATTCGTTTGGGAGTAATGCCGAGGTCGAGGTTAAGATTCCGTTGGACGAGAAGAATATCCTAGAGCGTGCTATAATTTCCAAGATCAAAGCACTAGATATACCGCATGACAAGTTCCCATTCTTCAGTATAGATGATTTTGGAGCTTTTTATAGCTTGCATGCCTTCAGATGTACCGGGCTCAACTTGTCCGAGGTGCAGTCTTTTGCCATGAGTCGTCTAGCGGACCTGCACTATCTTGAGCTATGTGGTACGGGGATGAAGCTGGGGCAGGGTCAGCATCGAGCCAATGTAGACTTTGGTTGGCTTGAGCAAGTCCATACCTTGGTACTCTCCAAGTGGGGGGCTGGGTTTATCCCCAAGGTATCACTGACCTCTGCTACAAGTCTGGCTAGGCTAGTTATCAAAGACTGCGTACACGATGTGGTAGATATATCGTACTGCGAGGGGCTCACGCATCTAGATATCGAGAACAGCCGCATTGGGCGGATTGTAGTGTCTAGGACTTTTGAGGAGAAACGCAAGAAATATAAGTACGTTATCCCCGAGGGTATCGAGATTATTAGGAGGTAGTAGCTATGAAAGATCAACAAACACCCCAGTCCGCATTGGCCACACTCCCCTTTAGCCAGATGCTTGGAGATCCTGTGAGGGCTTGTGTGCAGGCACAGGCAGAGGCCGCTCGAGTGACCAAACGATATCTCAACTCTGTTACCCTACGCACCAATGAGGCGGGGAAGCAGGAGGCCGTGATGATTGCTTTTAGGTATCAGAATGGCACTCAAATGCTGGAGCTGTCAATTCCCTTGATGACCCTTGTCCCTCTCCCTCACTTCTCGGTCGATAGGCTCGATATAGAGTTTAATGCTTTGGTAGATAGCTTCGATGATAAGCATATGACATGCTCATTTGCATCGAGTGGTGCACAGAGCAATAGCGAAGAGCAGCAGACCATCACCACCAATCACCACCTCAAGGTTAGGCTCCAAGCCTCCCAGAATCATATGCCCATCGGGTTGTCTAGATTATTTACTCTTCTAGATGACACCATTGCTCTAGAGCAGCCCGTGCGACCAAGCTCTCAAGCAGATCTCCAGCTCAACACAGATCGGGTCGAGCTCTTTGAGGGGAGTCGTTACCTTCTATATCCCGTGGAGCCCGTTGCTCCAGAGTCATTGTCGTGGAGCTCGAGCGACCCCTCGGTGGTTACTGTCAGTGATCTAGGGGTTGTGCGGACGTATCAAAAGGGAGAGGCTTACATCTTCGTTGAGAGCCGTGAAGCACGTGCTCGCTGTCGTGTGGTTGTTGAGTCTGATCGTACTAAACTGTGCCAGATTTTGTCCGCAATTAAGCTAAACAGCAAGAGGCGAGAGGTAGAAACCCCTCCAAAATCGGCATACACGAGCGCACCACAGAGCGATACTTCTTCAGGAGGGATTAGCTCTATGGGTAGTGGATCGACGACTCTAGAGGGCGGATATGGGCTAGAGCTCATCAAGCGGACGGATGTTGATCAGAGCGCTACATGGTTTGGCCCTAATCAAGGAGGATTGCCCGCTTTTCACGTTACGCATACAGCCCCAGCAATGGCTAGAGGGCAAGAGCCATATATCCATGACTTCGAGCTTCTCTCTACGATCATGTCTGCCTTGCAGTGGCGCAAGCACAACGGGCCGATTCGGCTCTATACCGATAGCTATGGTAGGAGGATCTATAATGAACAGAACATGTCTTTCATCTGGGACGATGGAGTCAATACCGATGTCCTAGATGGCATGCGGGATCAGGTAGATTTCTCTATCTTCTGGGCAGGGGCTAAGCTCTATGCTCTACGGGATATGCAGACGCCCTGCATGATGCTCGATACCGATATGATCGTCTGGAGGAGTCTAAATGGTTCGATTAATCCTAGCTTGGATCAAGTGGTTTGCGTACATAAGGAGTATCTATCCGAGGTTTATCCAAGTGTAGAGAAGCTCAAGATAGCCAAGGGTTATCGCTTCTCAGACCATTGGAAGTGGTCGGCCGAGCCTTTCAATACCGCTCTACTCTACATCTCAGAGCCCAAATTTAAGGACATCTATACCTCCAAAGCGATCGAGTTTATGGTAGGCAACCTCGAGCGAGCCAACGACGACATTAGCCAAATGGTCTTCGCCGAACAGCGCCTGCTTGGCATCTGCGCCGAAAATACCGGGATCTCCGTCAAGACGCTCGTAGAGCTTGATCAGCTACATCAGCAAGACTTGCTCACGCATATCTGGGGAGCTAAGCGAGCTCTGCGCCAATCTTCCGAGCTGGCGGAGGAATTCTGCTACGACCTTGTGGCTAGACTATTTAGGGATTTCAGCAATTTGTCTGCAGAGTTGTTGGAAATCCCTGTGGTGAGGAAGTATTTTATTCGAGGAGTGAAATAATTTCTCAAAACGCTAGGTTATATCATTTTAAATGCCTATATTTGTGATATAGAATTAATCTAGAGTATCAAAGTAATTCTATAACGAAGAGGTGTTGAAGCGCACGACCGACTGTGGTGACTGTATCGTTTTAGTATTAACTTTTCTGATACTCTCCTATATAGGGGTTATGTATGGTTAGCTTTTGCTTGTCTACATAGCCCCTTTCTTTATGCCTCTTCCTTCAGTATCTCTGGATACTAGAATGCATATAGGGCATGTAGCTAACGGCTACATGCCCTATATGCATTCTGGGGGAGTGCTAGATTACTTCTTCTCTTGGCGACGCTTGGCCACTTCGTAGGCAATAGGTGTCGCAATGAAGAGCGTACAGTATGTACCGAAGATGACACCAAGTAGGATTGCAAACGTGAAGCTACGCATAGAAGCACCACCGAAGGCGAATACAATAGCCATTACCAAGAAGGTAGTGAACGAAGTATTGAGCGTACGAGAGAGCGTTGCATTGAGAGCCTGATTGATGATGCTAGCTCTATCGGCCTTAGGATGCAAGCCGATCTCCTCACGAATACGGTCGAAGACAATCACTACGTCGTTGATCGCATAACCAATGATCGCAAGTAGGGCTGCGATGAAATTCTGATCTACCTCCATTGTGAATGGCATGAACTTCCAAGTAAGTGCGTAGATAGAGATGATCAGCAGTGTCGTCACTGTCACAGATGCAAAAGCACCGATTGAGAAGGCCACATCACGGAAGCGGATCAAGATGTAGAGCGCCATGAAGAGTAGAGCCAAGCCTACGGCAATTAGGGCGCCTCGTTTGATATCATCACTCATACTTGGGCTTACCTTCTGTGAGCTTACAATGCTCTCGTGAATGAAGGTGTCACGATCAGGTGCAGACGCGAAGTAAGGCTTGACTCCTTCGTATAGCTTGTTGGTGATCTCGTCCTCTACGGCTTCGCTATCGTCTTCGATCTTGTAGTTAGTAGAGATACGTACTTGGTCGCCCTCTGTACCGATAGATGTAAGCACGAGCTTGTTGTCGAGCGATGGTGCTAGCGCAGTGCGGATAGCATCGTTGTCTACCTTTTGGTCGAACTTAACAATGTAGTTACGTCCACCAGAGAACTCAATGCCGTTGTTCAGACCTATTGTGAAGAGGCCTAGTAGACCTGCTGCAAGTAGAGCTACTGGAAGAATGTATCCTTTCTTGCGGGAGCCGAGGATGTCGTAGTTTGGATTAACAAGCACGTTGCGAGTGAGAGGCGTGTCATAAGTCACACTCTTGAGTTTCCCCTTCTTGTCGAGTGCTTCGAAGATCATACGAGTGAGGAACACTGCCGTGATGAACGAAGCGATCAGACCGATGATGAGGGTGGTAGCAAAACCACGGATAGGACCAGTACCGAAGAAGAATAGCACAATACCAGTGATGATGGTCGTGAGGTTGGAGTCGAAAATCGCACTGAAGGCATTACCATAACCATCTGCGATGGCACGTGTCATATCCTTACCCTTACGGAGCTCTTCCTTGATGCGCTCGTTGATCAATACGTTGGCATCGACAGCCATACCGAGCGTCAGTACAAGACCTGCGATACCAGAGAGCGTGAGTACTGCGTGGAATGAGGCGAGGATCCCTAGCGTGAAGAAGCTATTAATGATAAGAGCGGAGTTGGCAACCATGCCGGGAATGAATCCGTAGGCGAGGCACATATAGATCATCAGCAGCACAAGTGCGATAGCGAATGAAATGATACCAGCCTTGATAGAAGCCTGACCAAGCGTTGGGCCTACTACATTTTCCTGCTCGATTACTACTGACGTTTCCATACGGCCAGAGTTGAGCACGTTGGCAAGGTCGCCAGCTTCCTCCATTGTGAAGCTACCAGAGATTTGTGAATTACCACCCGTGATCTCTTGATTAACATTGGGAGCAGAGTAAACAACTCCGTCTAGTACCACAGCGATAGCACGACCGACGTTGTCCTTTGTTAGGCGCGCCCACTTCTGTGCACCCTCTGTGTCCATAGACATCGAAACCATAGGCTCGCTATGACCGAATTGATTGCGGATATCGCTAGAGGCTGAAGTCACAGCATCGCCGCCAAGGTCTGGAGTCATGCTGCGGTTTGTGCGGATTGCATATAGCTCGTATAGCTCTGTAGCTTTGCGTGTTTCTGGGTTTTCGATAGGCTTAGCACCCCACATTAGAGTAAGGTCTTCGCGGATAGCACGGTGCTCTTTAGCCACACGGAGCATTGAGTCGATCTTGTCCATATCGGCTTTGCGTGCATACCCTACTACTGCACCACCACGACCTCCGGGGACGAGAAGAGAGAAGAGGGCATTACTCTGTGCCATTGCCTGTTCGGCAACCTTAGCTTGGGCCTGAGCGATGGCCGCACTATCTAGACCCGTAGTGTCCACTGGAGTAGCTGCTGGTGTGCTTAGCTCGCTCAAGCGTGCATTGGCTGCTATTAGGTCGTCAGCCACCTCCTGATAGGTGTAAGTACGCCAGAACTGCAGGTTTGCGCTGCGTTGTAATAGTTCACGTACACGCTCAGGATCCTTCACTCCGGGGAGCTCTACGAGAATACGTCCTTGTCCCTCAAGGCGCTGAAGGTTGGGAGCTACCACCCCAAATCGGTCGATACGTGTGCGTAGTACGTTGAATGAAGCGTCAATAGCGCTATTGTACTTCTCTCTGAGCAGACTGATGATCTCAGATTCGCTAGTCTTAGGATTGATTTGGTCACGGAGATCGCCCGAGCCGAATACAACGGCCAAGTTAGCGTTTGGCTCTAGAGCCTTGTACTGCTTGACGAACTCGTCGATGTAGTCGCCCTGAGAGTTGTTTTTGCCAGCCTGTTCAATAGCCTTCTGGAATGTTGCATCCTCAGGGTTCCCCGCTAGAGAGCGAAGCAGATCCCCGGCATTGAGTCTAAGCACTACGTTCATACCACCCTTAAGGTCTAGACCAAGCCCGATTTGTTGGGCACGTGCCTGCTTGAGAGTGTACCCCGGCATCACCGTTTCGTTAGCCATAGAGTCTAGATAAGCTCTACCTGCTACCTCGCCCATAGCCTCAGCTTTCTTGTCGTAATGGTTGGTTACGAATGAGAAAGAGAGATAGAACGCACAGATCAGAGCCAAACTCACCGTGACGAAAGTCACAAATCCTTTGTTTTGCATCGTGTACTATTTATCTTTTAGTTTAATTATAATTCTAAGTGTTATCCTCTCTCCTAGAGAGGGCAGTGACTATGGTCTGTGACGAGTATTCTTTGCTCTAAATCACACAAATAGGACTGCTAGTCTGCCGAAGCTCTAGGTGCTACAAGAGCTGGGCGCAAAGTTAGCTTATTTTTTTGAAACATAAGAGCAAAGACCTCGCTCAAAAGCAGATTGTATCTACAAGTTGAGCGAAGTCTTGGGGAAGCTTGTGTGCGGACTGCACATGCTTGTCTAGTCCTAGGTTTTTAGGGCTTCTAACGAATCATTAGTTTGCTGCTATGCCCAACCGAGCGCACTATGTAGTGCCCATGAGGGAGATGGGCTACTGGGATACGAGCAAATCCATTGTCGTCTGCTCGATGCTGAGCTACTCGTCGTCCCTCCACAGAGAGTATCTGTACGAGCTCTCCTGCGATAGCCCCCCTTACCTCTATATAATCTTTGGTAGGATTGGGGCGAATGGCGAAGCTAGCCTTGCCGTTGATACTTTGCACTGGTGCTGGTGTGCCAGCATATTCGCGACCTACATAGCCCTCCTCATCTTCTTTACCTCCATAATAGTCGTAGATGCCCCACTGCTTGTCTTGGGCGGCTTTGACCGCTTGATCGGAACAGATATTGGCCTCGGTGTTGGATAGAGTGTTGATGATGTATAGTAATCCCCAGTTCTCTGGCCCTTGTGGCGTGTAGTTCACGAGCTGAGTAATGAGCTTATTTATAGTAGACTCTGAGAGCTTGTTCTCGAATAAGAATGCCGTTTGTAACTTCTTTAGTTGGGACATATTGACCTCTGTGATCTGATTCATGGCACAAGAGAGTATGCTCAGCTCAGGCAGATGCGATACATCTAGCTTTGTGAACTTGTTGTCGGCAATGAATAGCTCCGAGAGGTCTGCCAGCTCGGAGGTGTCGAGCTCGATGAATTTGTTGCCACTGATATTGAGCGACTGTAGTAGCTTGCTTTGGCTTAGGTCGAGAGAGGAGAGTTCGTTGTTGTCTACGAATAGTCTTTCTAGTGCAGGGTTGAAGATCACTATGATAGACGATAATTGATTGTTCCCTGCATCTAGGTCCGTAAGTTGGGCGTTTTGCCTTAAATCTAGAGAGGTTAGCTTGTTGTGGGAGCAGTCTAGTGTGATGAGCTCTGTAAGCATCGACACATCGAGGGTGCTCAAGTCGCAGCCGTTGCATTGCAGCATGATTAGCTTTGTATTGCCCGATACATCAAGGCTACCGAGAGGGTTGTTGCCGCAGCCAAGCTCTGTGAGGTTGGCTAGAGGGCTTAGGTTGAGTTTAGTGAGCTTGTTATCGCCCACGAGTAGGCCTGCTAGATTGGTTTGTGCCGATAGGTCGATTTCTGTCAGTTCGCACTCGTAGCAGGAGAGCTCTGTGAGCTTAGTATTGCGGCTGAGGTCAAGCTCCGATAGCGGGTTCTTGTGGCAGGCTAGAGATTCGAGATTTGTGTTTGCTTTCGTATCTAGACGGCTTAGCTTATTGTTGTAGCACCATAATTTTTTGAGCTTTGTGCATTCACCTACGTCAAGTGTCGTTAGGCTATTGCTTGTGCACTGCAGTTCTTCTAGCTTGCTTAGGCG
Source organism: Porphyromonas sp. COT-290 OH860 (assembly GCF_000768935.1). Lineage (NCBI taxonomy): Bacteria > Pseudomonadati > Bacteroidota > Bacteroidia > Bacteroidales > Porphyromonadaceae > Porphyromonas > Porphyromonas sp. COT-290 OH860. The sequence continues at coordinate 32,526 of NZ_JRAR01000058.1, forward strand.
GCTTAGCTCTAGGCTTGTTAAACCAGCTTGATCGCAGTAGAGTACAGTTAGGTCGCCTTTGATCGTGATAGTCTGGGAGGTAATGGTGTAGTTCTTGCGCTGGTTCAGAGCGACAGGCTCCGCCAATCCCTCTATTTCTACAGGGCCGAGGGCAGAGATGCGTAGGTTGATTTGCTTTCCAGTGGGATGAGTAGTGACGAGTTGAGCCTGCTGGGCATACGCCTTGCTGAGGCCGACTGTGCAGATTAGGGCCAGCATGAGTAGGCCAATTTTGTTCCAGAAGTAGTGATGGTTCATACGCAACTAGAGTTTGTGTAGTTTAATATCAAATGTTCTTTTGCCTGCTTGGGCGCCTTGATCAGGCTCGTAGGACAAAACATAAACAAATATATAAATTTTCTCTGTGTATTTTCATCTTATTTGCCGTATTTGCTGGGAGGGGACTAGGTATAAGTAGAGAGGGTTCCGTCAAGACTTGTCTGACGGAACCCTCTCTACTTGCGGTATGGACGGGACTCGAACCCGCGACCCCCTGCGTGACAGGCAGGTATTCTAACCAACTGAACTACCACACCGTTCGCTCTCTTGAGGAAGCATTTCCTCTCGTTTGCTCTGCAAAGATAGAGCAAGTTTTTCGTTCCTGCAAAATCTTTCGGTAGATTTTTTTGACCCTCTCTATAAGCTAGTAGGGTACATGCTTAAAAATCAAAATAATAATAAGCCTATTCTTGGTGAAAAAAACTTATTGTTGGACTGTGATTGCCCTTTGTTTGACCCTAGGGAGTGTATCATTCAGGCCTCTCCCGAGGGAGCGTATATGGCTAGAGCTTGCGAATCTCTTCAGAGGTGGCCTTACCCCTACTATATATTGATCGTAGGAAGTTCCTATTCCCTGCTCCCTGTCTGTCCCTAACCTTCGGTTCAATAATTAACTTCCTCCACTTGGCGCCATAGAGCAAGCCAAAGTGGAGGAAGTATGTATTCGTCCCTATCAGATCTGCGCTAGAGTTTAGGTGCAGCCTTGGGGACGATAGTCTTTACTTGGCTACGGGAATAGCCTTGAGGACCTCTAGCAGGTGACGCCACCATAGATCTACAGTCTTGATCTCGATGCGCTCGGCAGGAGAGTGTACGTCACGTAGCGTTGGACCAAACGAAACCATATCCAAGCCGGGGAATACATCGAGGATAAGACCACACTCTAGGCCAGCGTGGATAGCCTTAACTGCTGGTTCTTTGCCGAAGAGCTTGCGATAGGTCTCGGCGGCCACTTTGAGGATAGCAGAGTCTGCGTTGGGCTTCCAACCGGGATATGGGTCACGGATATCGGCCTTGGCACCAGCTAGCTCAAATACTGAGCGTACCATCTCTGCTGTGCTATTGCGTAGTGATTCGGTAGAGCTGCGCTGGCTTGTTTCTACTCGGATCTTGCCACCGTCTACAGTTTTGATGGAGGCTAGGTTGTTGGACGTTTCCACGAGGTTCTCTAGTTCGTGGCTCATGCCTAGCACGCCGTGTGGGCAAGCGTATAGTGCACGTACGAGGCGACCCTTAGTTTCGCAGTCCATGATGAACTGTGGAGCCTGTACCTGCTCTAGGATTAGGTCTACATTTGGATCTACACGCTTTAGTTCGTCCTTGACGTTGGCACGGAGCTCGGCCAGTAGTTGCTCAGCTTTGGCCTTGTCGGCAGCCTTGATGCCGAAGGTGGCATGTGCCTCACGTGGGATAGCATTGTGCAGATTACCCCCGCCGATCTCTGCTAGAGCCCAGTCTAGGTTGCTCTCTAGGGCATATAGGTAGCGAGTAAGCACCTTATTGGCATTGCCTAGCCCCACGTGGATATCGCCACCAGAGTGACCTCCCTTGAGGCCAAATACCTTCACTTGGAAGAAGGAGTAGTCCGTCGTGGCGGCTGTGTACTTAGGCTCAAACATGGCGATTACACCCATACCACCAGCGCAGCCGATGAAGAGCTCTCCTTCGTCCTCACTGTCTAGGTTGAGTAGGATCTTGCCGTCGAAGAAGCCGGGCTTGAGGTTCATAGCACCAGTCATGCCAGTTTCTTCGTCCACGGTGAAAAGACACTCAATTGGTCCGTGCTCGATGTCGTTTGAGGCTAGGATAGCAAGTTCGGCAGCACAGCCGATGCCGTTGTCCGCTCCTAGCGTGGTGCCGTCTGCGTGCATCCACTCACCGTCGATGATCGTACGAATGGGGTCGGTGTCGAAGTTGTGCTGTGTGCCTGCGTTCTTCTCGCATACCATATCTACGTGGCTCTGTAGGACTACGGTTTCTCTGTTTTCGTAGCCGGGTGTAGCAGGCTTGCGGATTACGAGGTTGCCTGCTTCGTCTTGCTTATATTCTAGGTTGTGTTTCTTGGCAAAGTCTAGCAGGTAAGCTAGGATTTTTCCCTCCTTCTTTGAGGGGCGAGGAACTTGTGTAATCTCGTGGAAATACTTCCACACAATCTGAGGGTTCAATGCTGTAATGTCCATTACTAATTTGAGTTTTAGAGGTTGTTATCTCACTAAATAAACAAAGGTCTAGCCTTCATTCCTCGCAAATATAAGTAAAAATGACGAGGTTTTGGCTTTGATGTCCACCGATTTGTTTCTAACCCTCCGTCTTTGGTGTGTGTGATTTAGGAATTATCCACTGATATTGGTGCTGTTTTTATGAATTAGAGTGAGCAATCTCCCCAACTCAAAACCTTATAGCCGAGGTTTTGAGTTGGGGAGATTGCTATGATAGATCCAGATCTAGAGGACTATAGGTTAGGATTAACCGTCTTCCAGTCGGCTACGGCTGGGATCACGCCCATGCCGATTACCTCGTCACGCATCTTCACTAGATGCTCGTAGCTAGCCTTGAGGGCCGCCTTCTCAGCCTCTGTACCCTTGATGTCGGAGCTATAGCGAACGCCATCTTTGTCGATGACTGTTTCCATGCCCATTACCACGTTGTCGAGCCCGGGTAGGCTCACGAAGCAACCTGCTGGCCATGTGAATGGCTTGCCGCCCATAGCTGCAGCGATCATCTCTATAGATACGTATGCTGGGCTCTGGAACGAAGAGCGACCACGTAGCTTGATGATGTTGGCTCCACCCTGAGTAACACGCTTCTTGAGGGCTTCCCACTCCTCGGTGGAGAGCTTGTCTGTACCGATGAGGTTGGTGAGAGGCTCGCCGGCTACCTTAGCTGTGCTAGCGAATACTGCCATAGCCTCGCCATGGCCACCGTATGTACGTGCTCCCTCTACTTGGCTCTGCTGTATGCCGAAGTGCTTGGCTAGTTCGCTTTGTAGGCGAGTAGAGTCGAGGGCGGCAAGGGTCGTCACTTGGCTAGGCTTGAGGCCAGAGTGTACGAGGGCTACAAGACCAGTGATGTCTGCGGGGTTGAAGATGATCACAAGGTGCTTGAGCGCAGGGGCATAGGCCTTGATGTCCTTGCCGAGCTGAGCGGCGATCTCGCAGTTGCCCTTGAGTAGGTCCTCACGTGTCATACCTTCTTTGCGAGGAGCGCCGCCCGAGGATACCACGTACTTGGCGTCTGTGAGTGCCTCCTTGATGCAGTCTGTGAATGTTAAGTTAAGCCCTTCAAATCCGCAGTGACGGATTTCTTCAGCTACCCCTTCTAGTCCTTGTAGGAATGGGTCGTAGAGGCAGATGTTGGGTGTTAGGCGCATCATGGCGGCTGTCTGAGCCATGTTTGAGCCGATCATACCACCGGCACCGATGATAGTCAGCTTGTCTTGAGATAGGAAACTCATAACCTTAATTTATTATGTGTAAAACGTTTGTTCGCTTCGTTTTGAGCTACATATTAGGGCGTTTGGCTGCTTGTTTCTCGGGATTGTATTCCCCGACGAGGCTTCCTTAGTCGTCCTGTTCATTAACCTAATGACAAATGTAGCGTTTTTTCTTCAATGGTTTGACCAAGTGTAAGGGCTTGGTCGGTGCTAGATGCTATTGGGGTCACGAATCGTAGGTTTTGTACTGGACTTTGCCATAAGGAGGGGGGGAGTCAATCTGTCCGATCTGCATGTGCTTGAATCTGCTTTTGGGTTAAAGAGTGTAAATGAATTGCCTTCATTTTGGATAGGGCAGGGGAGTGGCTTATGTGGTTTGGTAGGCTGGGTAAAGAAAATTGATGGGAAGGTTTGTTTAGATTGGTGGGCTAATTGGTCGAGATGTGTCCTACAATCCTCCGAGATTGATGGGAAGAAAATCTCGGAAAAGTGCCGTGAGCGGATTGAATCTCTCAAAGAGTTGTTTTATAAGTCTGATTTTCAGTGTTCTGTGAAAGGTTATTTTAGGAGGGGATTTTCGTCTTTCTAGGTTATTTGTGCCCCAAAGAGCTCGGACGCAATACAGAGCCTGCTAGAGGGCAAATATGAGGTCGGGCCATTTGTACCCTAGCCATGAGAGATTTTCCCATCAACATTCTGAAAATCGAATGAAAATATAAATTTTGGGGTTTCAAGTATATGGATTGGCTCTCGCAAAGAGTTTTTGTAGTCTGAGGCTCTCGGAAAGAGTTTATTCTGTCGGATATTCAAGCTGTATTTAGCTATTTTAGACGCTTTTCTGGTGCTGCGAAAACTTTTTACCCACAAACTCAAATGACTTGGGGGGATTAAACAAATAAAGTTATATTTGCAGGTAGGTTAAAAGATTCGAGAAGATTTATCGATGCTGGTTTCAAAATAGAAAGGCTTGTGTGTGTCGAGTTTTATTTTGTCCTGCTGGGTGTTTAACTCGCTGATGATAGGGGTAATATCTCAGTCTTGGGGTTGGTCCTGATGTGGGAGAATACTTGAGGCGGCATACGGGTTAGATGAGATTTGCAGAGAGAAACTCCTTGGGTCCATTGGTAATGAGAGTTGTGAGCTTTGGAGCTCTAGAAATTGAATCAGGTAAGTAAAAGAAGTAGATTATCGAGATAGTCATTACATATCTATATGTAAGGTTCGCCAAACTCAGTGAGGTATTCGGCAGAGTTGCCTAACACTTGCTTTGGGGCTAGCAGCTGCTATGGATTGCATTCGCTCCAGAGTGTTAGGAACGTACGAGTTTGAGCTCTCTTTCATTGTAGCCATAATTAATGTACACATATTCACCATTTAATAATTAATCAATTAGCTTATGAACATTACTAAGTACTTAGGCAAAGGTTGGTTATCAAGTTTTGGTATTTTGAGCCTCGTGATGGCTCTAGTGCTGGGGCTGGGTAATCAGTCTTATGCTCAGACCACCTCTGGGCGAACAGTCAAAGGGAAGGTAGTTGATGAGAGAGGAGAACCCCTAACGGGTGCTTCTATCCGCATCGTGGGGACGACATCTGGTGTGTCAGCCGACCTAGATGGTGCGTTCACCCTAACTCTACCTGCCGGAAAAAACGAGCTTCTGGTTTCCTTCGTGGGATACAAGGATCAGAAAGTCGTGGCCAAGAATGGCATGACGATTAAGATGCAGCCAGATAGCCAAGCGCTCTCGGAGGTCGTGGTAACGGGTATGGTCGCCACAGACAAACGCCTCTTTACTGGTGCGAGTGATAAGCTGACGGCCGATAAGGTCAAGATGGATGGTATGCCAGACGTGAGTCGTGGTCTAGAGGGTCGCTCGGCTGGGGTTTCTGTACAGAACGTGTCTGGTACATTCGGTACCGCCCCCAAGATCCGTGTCCGTGGTGCAACCTCTATCCTTGGTAGCTCTAAGCCCCTATGGGTTGTCGATGGTGTGATCCAAGAAGACATCGTGCAGGTAGGCGCAGACGATCTAAGCTCTGGTGATGCTACGACGCTTATCAGCTCGGCTATCGCAGGGCTCAATGCAGACGACATCGAGAGCTTCCAGATCCTCAAGGACGGTTCTGCAACCTCTATTTATGGTGCCAAGGCTATGGCTGGGGTAATCGTGATCACGACGAAGAAGGGTCGCAAGGGTACTAGTTCGTTCTCCTATACAGGCGAGTTCACCTCTCGCCTAGTGCCTAGCTACCGTGACTTCAATATCATGAATTCACAGGATCAGGTGGATATTTACAGGGAGCTAGAGCGCAAGGGACACCTTCGCTTCGCCGAGACCTATCGTGCTGGACGTGGCGGTCTGTATGCCAAGATGTATCAGCTCACGCACCAGTACGACCCTGCTACGGGTAAGTTCGGTCTAGCCAATACACCCGAGGCACGTGAAGCCTACCTCAGAGAGGCAGAGCTACGCAATACCGACTGGTTCGACGAGCTATTTAGCCCAGCAGTGATGCAGAACCACTCTGTAAGCATGACCTCTGGTACAGAGAATAGCCAGACCTATGCTTCTCTCTCGGTAATGACTGACCCGGGGTGGATGTATAAGAGTAAGGTAAGCCGCTATACGTTCAACGTCAATACGACATACAACCTTTCCAAGAACCTATCTCTGACTGCTATCGGAGGTGCGGCTTATCGCAATCAGACTGCTCCCGGTACTCTCGGAGCTGCTAGCGACCCAGTAAGTGGGGAGGTAACTCGTGACTTCGATATCAACCCCTTCTCGTATGCGCTCAATACCTCTCGTGCTATTGCGCCCGACGATTACTATACCAACAACTACGCCCCCTTCAATATCAAGAATGAGCTCAACAATAACTATATGGAACTCAATGTGATTGACTTGAAGTATCAGGCTGAGCTTAAATGGAAGCCCTTCAGAGAAATGACGGTCACAGCACTCGGGTCGCTCAAGTACTCGACTACGGGCCAGAGGCATATGGTTACGGAGCACTCCAACCAAGCACTTGCATTCCGTGCTATGGGTGACCCCGAAACGCAGCGCAACAACCCATTCTTGTACAAAAACCCAGACAAGCTCAATGAGCTGCCCAATACGATCCTGCCACGAGGTGGTTTCTACAATATGACCAACTACAAGCTCTTCAGCCAAGACTTCCGTCTATCGGCAGCCTACAACACAGAGCTTGCAGGGACTCACATCATCAACAGCTATGCTGGTATGGAGGTCAATGCTCAGGACCGTACACGTGACGCCGCTGAGGGTTGGGGCTTGCAGTATGACAATGGCGAAAGACCTTTCTGGGATTACCTAGCCTTCAAGAAGATGAAGGAGGACAATCAGGACTATTACCTACTGTCCAATACCTTCGGTCGTACCGTTGCCTTCTTCGCCACAGCTACCTATTCTTATAAGGGTCGCTACACGCTGACAGGTACAGGTCGCTACGAAGGGTCCAACCGTCTAGGTCGTGCCCGCACAGCTCGTTGGTTGCCTACTTGGAATATCGCTACTGCATGGAATGCTCATGAGGAAGATTTCTTCAAGAATTATCTCAGCAAGCACCTCTCGCATCTGACCTTCAAGGCTTCTTACTCTCTGACTGGTGATGCTGGTCCTACATGGATTACTAACTCGCTTGCCGTGATCGGTAGCTCATCTCCATGGCGCCCTTCTGCTCCCGAGACAGAGAACGCCAACCAGATAATCTGGCCAGAGAATAACCAGCTGACCTACGAAAAGAAGCACGAGCTCAACGTTGGCGTGGATATGGGCTTGCTCAACAACCGCATCAGCATCACAGCAGACTGGTATCAGCGTAATAACTTCGACCTAATAGGTGTGACCAACACGGTAGCTGGTATTCGCTATGGCAACGTGGCCTCCATGAAGAGCCATGGCTTCGAGCTCTCTGTCTCTACCAAGAATATCCAGTCCAAGCGTTTCAACTGGACGACCGATTTCATTTTCGGTTACAACCAGACCGAAATCACAGACCTAGATACTCGCTCGAATCTCTTCAACTTCATCAATGGTGTCGGTTATGCACGCAAGGGCTATCCTGTGCGCGCCCTCTTCTCTATCCCATTCGAGGGATTGAATGATCAGGGTCTGCCAACCTTCAAGTTCATTGATCACCATATCAATCAGGATAACTATCGTCTGATCAACTTCCAAGAAAGACAGCATCTGGGCTTCTTGAAGTACGAAGGGCCTACGGACCCAACGTTCAATGGTAGCTTCGGGAACATCTTTACATTCGACAACTTCAAGCTCAACGTCTTCGTTACCTATTCAGGTGGCAATAAGATCCGTCTAGACCCTGTCTTCCGAGCAGTGTATAGCGACTTTGGCGCTACGCCCAAGGACTTCAAGGATCGCTGGACTATGGCAGGCGAAGAAGCTCGTACCGATATCCCCGTGATCCCATCACTAAGCGACAATAGAAACTTCCAATCCCTCAATGTCGGTTACAACGCCTACAACTACTCTACGGCACGTGTCGCAGATGGTACGTTTGTACGCCTCAAGGAAGTTAGCCTCTCTTACGATCTGCCCAAGTCTTGGCTGAAGAATATGATCATCAAGTCAGCTTCTCTCAAGGTGCAGGCTACCAACCTAGCCCTACTCTACGCCGATCCTAAGCTCAAGGGACAAGACCCAGAGTTCTTCCGCTCGGGTGGTGTAGCCGCTCCTGTGCCCAAGCAGATCACAGCTACGCTGCGCATTGGATTCTAAGTCACATTCAACTAAAGCATTTAATCAGATGAATAAGTATAAAAGTCTATTGGCGGCACTCGTGCTAGGAGCTGGATTTACGAGTTGTAATGACTTCCTAGATACGCTACCCGACCGCCGAACTGATGTCAACTCTCCAGAACAAATCCGCACGCTACTAGTGTCTGCCTATCCAGAGTACTTGCGTGCAGGATTTACGGAGCAGCGCACGGACAACGTTACGGACCGTGGGGCCGAGTTTGCCCCCGGGGCGGCTCTCGTGCAAGAGAACTATTTCTGGCAGCCCGTCACTACGGTCAGTCAAGATACGCCCAACGCATTCTGGAGCGGACAGTACACGGCGCTAAGCCACGCCAACTTCGCAATGGAGGCTATTGAGAAACTTGGTGGAGTGAAGAAGAATCCTAAGTTTGGTCCTCTCATGGGTGAGGCTCTCTTGTGTCGTGCACATGCCAACTATAGCTTGGTAACGACTTTCGGGCAGGCCTACAATTCGCAGACAAGCAATACTGATCTAGGGATACCTGTCTTCACCGAGCTAGAGCGTAACTTGTACAACGTATCTACGAAGCGTGTGCCCGTTGCTCAGAACTTCGCTCAGATTGCCGAGGATATCGAGGTTGGTTTTCCCCTAATCGACGACTCAAGCTATGGAGGTAGCGTCATCAAGTACCATTTCAATAGGCGTGCTGCAGCGGCTTTCGCTGCCGAGTTTTATCTCGCTTACGAGAAGCCAGAGAAGGCACTTGAATATGCTAACATCGCTCTTGGGGATAGCCCACAGTCTGAGCTCCGTAACTGGACGGTTTTTGGCAAGCTGCCCAACATCGACGACCGTCTACGTCGCTACATCTCTTCCGAAGAGCCTGCAAACCTATTCATGCTCCCAGCTACGACTAATCTGATCTTCAACCTCTTCAACGAGAGATATGCTCACTCAAGTGCGCTAGCTAAGGCTCAGACCGTGGACTCTCCCGGGCCTTGGGGGGATCAGCTACCTCACTTCAGAGGACAGATGTTTGGTCGAGGCATGAACTTCCTACCTAAGATCTGGCGCATATTTGTTTATGAAAACGTACAAGCTGGTACTGGACTTAACCACGGCGTCTACGTGATCTATACGGTAGATAAGGCACTTCTGGCACGTGCTGAGGCTTACACTCTTATGGAGCAGTACGACAAGGCCGCAGCCGACCTCGCCATGTGGTACAAGTCCAAGGGATCGACCAAGCAACCTTCTGCACAAGAGATCGCAGACTTCTACGATCCAGAGAAATACGTAGGGGAGGCTAAGGTAAATATGCTCAAGACCCTTGCCAAGCCTCTGAATCCTAGGTTTGCCAAGCCACTACAAGGGGGCTTGCAGACTGGACTTATCCAAGCTGTCCTACACGCTCGTCGTATCGAGACTCTACACGAGGGTACTCGCTGGGACGACATCAAGCGCTATGGCATCAGGATCGAACATGAAGTTTCGGGTGGTACATCTGTAGTACTAGAGGAGCACGACCTGCGTAAGGCTATCCAAATCCCTGACGCAATCGCATCTCGTGGCGTAGCTCCAAACCCTAGATAATCACTAAACATACTGCGACAATGAATAAATTCATTTTTTCTGCTCTAGCTGGAGCATTGAGCCTCTTGGCTATAAGTAGCTGCGGTAAGGAGAAACTCGAGCCACGTGCACCTCGTGTTACCTCGCAATATGAGTCTTCTTTTGACCGATGGCTTAAGGATAACTTGCTTATCCCATACAACATCGACTATAAGTATCGATTCGAGAGCAATGAGTCTACCAGTACTGGTAACAATGTTGTACCCGCATCTCTGAGAAATGGGATCAACATCGCTCGTACACTCAAGCACACTTGGTTGGGTTCCTTCGATGAGCTCGCAGGTGAGCACTTCATGCGCTTGTACAGCCCTCGCATCATTACTCTTACGGGGACGCCCACGGTCAATGACGATGGTACGGTTACACTTGGTCAGGCCGAGGGTGGTCTAAAGATCTCTCTGACCAATGCTGAGGCTTTTGATGCAAGTAGCGTGGACAAGCTCAACGAGCTCTTCCTGCATACGATGTATCATGAGTTTATGCATATCCTGCACCAAAATCGCATCTGGGACCAGAACTATAGTCTGCTCAGTGCCTCTGGTTACACAGAAACGGGCTGGCAGAATAGGCACAAAACCGAGGAGTATGCAAGCCTAGGCTTCGTGACCGCTTACTCGGCCCGTAACCCAGAGGAGGATATCACAGAGGTAACAGCGTGCTACATCACATTCAACGACGCTCAGTGGAAGGAAGTGAGAGATGCTGCGGGTACCGAGGGTAATGTGATCATCGACCGTAAGATTCAGATCATGAAGGATTATATGCTCAAAGAGTGGAAGATCGACATGGACGCCCTGAAGGCTACGGCTACCAAGCGTGCTAGCGAGATCGCCAAGATGAAGCTCATTGAGCCCGAGTGGGAGGAGCTAATCAATGATCAGCTACGTGCCTTCACCCCTCTAAGCCCCAAGAAGGCGCAGCAGAGAGAGCTGATCATCAATGCCCTGCTGAGAAACCCCAAGCAGCTGCACGGCTCGGACCACAAGACTGGAGGTCATCTGTGTCAGTTTGCCACTCAGTTTAGATCGGAGATTGCAGAGGCCGCTGGCCGCTCAGGCTCCTTGCAGATCGAGGGCGGAGAGCATCATGTGTTGAATAACTAATAAGTCAGAGAAGACATGAATCTTAAAATAAATTTCGCTAAGAAGCTAGTACTTGCAGGGCTGCTTACCTTAGGTGTTGGCTTGACGAGTTGCCGCTCGGATAAAGATCTTTTTGATAAGTCCCCCGAGGTTCGTCTAGACGAAGCTCAGAACGAGGTGCTTAAGTTGCTACATGGTAGTGAACATGGTTGGGTGCTACAGTTCCAAGCAGGTGAGAATGCTCGCTTCGGTGGTTTCCTCCTAACTCTTAAATTCAATGACAAGGGAGAAGTGCTCGTGGGTAATGATCTGCTGCGCGAACAAGGAACCAACGATATCTTATTTGCCAAGAGTTTGTACAAGATTGGTGGCGATCGTGCTGCTACCTTGCGTTTCGATACCTTCAATGAGGTGCTCCACTATTTCTCTCGTCCTGACATCAGAGGAGGTGGAGGCCCGGGTAAGGGCTATGAGTCCGACTTCAACTTCTTAATCCAAAAGATCCATGACGATAAGAAAACTATTGATCTGATCGGAGAGAAGCGTCGCACTATGGCTCGACTCGTGAAGTTAGATATGCCCATGGCTGAGTATATCGCCAAGGTTCTTGAAATGAGAGTTGTAATGCCTAACTACGAAGCTCAGTCAGACAAACAGAAGCTAGGCTTTACCGTGGAGCTAGAAGGCAAAACTTACACGTTTATGCCCAAAGCTAGAGGAATTGACACCTATGTGGTGTCTGCCGAGGGTGTCAAGGAATTTGAGATGTCGTTTTGGCATACTGCTCAAGGGATCAGCTTTGCTCAGCCTGTAGCTGGAGTCACAGGGCTCGTCTATAACGCCGATACAAAGGAAGTGACGACTAATACTGGAGTTAAGATCGTAGAACTCGAAGACAAAGCTCTCGCTCTTTATAAGACTTTTGTAGGTACATATAAACTTGAGTATACTTACACGGTGAACCAGCAGGGTCAGAAGCGCCAAGGTTCTGTGGATATTACCCTCGAGCTTAACCCAGACGTCACCTATGGATACAAGGTTGGGGGGCTTGGCTTCCGAGCTGTGGCTCGCTTCAACAGAGATACCCAGACCCCAGAATTCCATTGGCAGGAGATTAAGGGTCTAGATTTGAATCAAGATGTAGAGGCGGTCTACTGGGGACCTCTACAAGGCGATAGCAATTTGATCCCTCATGAGGCCGCAGGTATGTATTTTGCCCCAATTGAGGGAAGCAATCCTGCTGAGTATGTCCTCAAGGGGAATAGAGCAACTCCCGAATCTGATAGGTTTGCGTTTCTCGTGAAATATAAGGATGGGAAATGGGGATTAACTAGGCTCTCGCAGTCCCTACCTGCTATCATGGAGAAGATGAAAGTTACTAGAAAGTAATCTTATTCTAAGATAAAATCCTATTTCAGTAAGGGGTTGGGTCAATTATTGGCTCAACCCCTTTTGCATGTTTAGTAGAATGCCTCAAGTGCGAGCCTCTAAGTTAATGCTATGAGTCTCTATGAGTCGAAAGCATTGCTGGGGTGGTACTGGCTCATTATGGTATACTACCTATTTGCTTAGAGGAGAGATCGCCCTTGGGTAGTGCTGAGGCAAAGTTTTTGAGGGTGGTACACTGCATAAAAAGTGATGAACAATTGTTATGTTGAATTATTTATCTAATTTTGTCACCGTTGAGCAGTAAAAGTCTGCATTTGCAGGCTTTGCAAGGGAATCCAGTGAAAGTCTGGAACAGTACCCGCTACTGTAAATTCGTCTACTCCTATAGGGGTGGTAAACTTGGTGCACCAAAAGTCACTGGCCATAGGCTGGGAAGACGCATCAGGCTATGCGGATAAGTCAGGAGACCTGCTGTTTGACTATGATGCCACAATCTCGGGAATAAGATTGGACGCGGAAATCATCACAGTATCTACGGAGTGCCTCCTGCACCTGTACTACTCGATGTGCATATAAGCCTAGGCTGGATATGCAGATGCGACTATGCTCTTCCCCTGTTGCGGACTGATTGACTTGCGAGCATAGAGCCGGGTAGTGTTTATGACAGCAGACTATTTTTTGCCACTGACGTATCTCCTCATAGCCATTGGGGTACGGATGGATGTATGCATGGTAGTAGCGTCGTGTCCTGATTGATGATTATCCAACCTATAACCTACCTTACTACTCTGTTTGAGGACGCACTCCCTCGCTCATAGCTCCAAGATGTATCGTGCGTGACAGCCCTAGATGCCCCCAAGCCTCAAGCCATAGAGCTAGAGCTTGGGGTCGGAGATGGTGTGTGGCTTTGACATCGTGCATTATCCAGTCTGTCCGACAAACTCCACTCCTATACCCTTCTCGTATAGGCTTTCATTAACCAAAGCAAAAAAGACAGATACTGGCTACCTAGGCTAGGTGCATCTCTTTGGGCCGAGAGGCTCGGAGTAGCTGTGCCTAGCCTTAAATATATACGCCTCCCTTGCTGCGTTAGCCTCCTAGAGGTGTGTATGCGACTCTTGGCTACAGCCAGATGCATCAATCAGCCCTGCTTGTTTTTCATCACTTTGGTTAAAGAGTGTAAATGGATTACGAATAAATTTGAGTGAATAGGGGAGTAGTTTCTAAAGACTGTCAGCGTGTTTGCTGCAAATTAATGGGGAGATTTTTGGGGATCTATGGGCTAACTTGCTTGAGTGTGTCCACCAATTCCAAAGGATTGATGGGGAGAAATGCCAAAAGTAGAGTAAGGAAGTTCTGGAAGTGTTTGATGTGATGTTTTATGTGTTTGTTTATTAGACAGTTGTGTGGCGTCCGTTTTACATGGGTGTTTTCATGGGGGTAAGGGTTAGCTGCCTAAGCGAGGTTGGACGCAGCCTAGGGCTTCCTAGGGGCAAATACGAGGTGTGGGGTGTTTGTCCTCTCTCTGTCGGTGACCGATGTGTAGGTGTATCAAAGTTCGCCTGAGATGTATTTATTTGTTAAAGCTCGGTCTTGTGCTGTCTTACTCAATGCTTAGATGTGGCATGCTCTTTTTGCTCGGGTTTGCTCTGAGTGGCTGGTCTAGAGTATAGAGATGATAGCTTGGCCGTAGTGGTATTGATCTGCCCTGTGTCCTATGCTGATTCGGCAAAATAATAGTACCTTTGTGTCTGTATAAGCGAGTTATATCAATATCACCACATAACGTAATTAGAAATGAAGAGAATTGTATTGATCCGTCACGGCGAAAGCGTGTGGAACAAGGAGAACCGCTTCACCGGTTGGACCAACGTAGATCTATCAGAGAAGGGTGTTGAGGAAGCCAAGAAGGCTGGTGAGCTGCTCAAGAAAGAGGGCTTCCGCTTCAGTAAGGCCTATACATCTTATCTCAAGCGTGCCATCAAGACGCTCAACCAGATCCTCGATGTCATGGACCTCGACTGGATCCCAGTAGAGAAGAGCTGGCGTCTGAATGAGAAACACTATGGTATGCTCCAAGGACTCAACAAGGCAGAGACTGCAGAGAAGTATGGCGACGAACAGGTGCTCATCTGGCGTCGTAGCTACGATGTACCTCCTACTCCACTAGAGAAGGCCGACGAGCGTAGCCCATTTGCAGACCCACGCTATGCGGGCGTTGTGCCTGCCTATCTGCCCCTAACGGAGGCTCTCTGCCACTGCGTAGATCGTACGCTCCCTTACTGGCAGAATAACATCTTCCCCTCGCTCGTAGAGCATGACGATGTGCTGGTAGCTGCTCACGGCAATAGCCTTCGTGGTATCATTAAGGTACTCAAGGGTATCAGCGACGAGGACATCATCGCCCTCAATCTACCAACGGCTGTTCCTTATGTGTTTGAGTTCGACGATGAGCTAAACCTCGTTAAGGACTACTTCCTAGGCGACCCAGAGGAGATCAAGAAGTTGATGGAGGCTGTAGCCAACCAAGGCAAGAAGAAATAATTACCCCTTAGATTGATGCCATAGCTCGTTTTTGGCTCGAATCTAGAGGTCGCTAAGATACTCAAGCTAGGTCATGCACAATCTACGTGTATGGCCTAGCTTGTTTCGTATAGGGAGGGCCTAGTTTGTTCAGTCAATCAGAAATATACCTAATCAAGGGGAGCGATAGAATATAATTGGGGCTTTTTTTCGCTATTTATGGCTGTAATATACCTAAATGGTTTATCTTTGTCCTCGGAAAGCGGTTAGGTCAGATTGTGCTTTGGTTAATGTGCTCTACTAATGCGCTAAAAGAGGAGTTCTGTGTTGGAATAAACTTTAATTTAATAAATAGTTGTTTATGTCGTGGTTAATTAAATCTTCGATTGGCCGTAAGCTGGTGATGAGTATCTCTGGTCTTGCGTTGATCTTGTTTCTGACCTTCCACATGTCCATGAACCTCGTGGCTCTGTTCTCGGAGGAAGGCTACAACATGATCTGTGAATTTCTAGGAGCAAACTGGTATGCACTCGTAGCAACCAAAGCGCTCGCACTACTCTTCCTTGTGCACATCATCTATGCGCTGATCCTGACTATGCAGAACCGCAAGGCTCGTGGCAATAGTGCATACGGTGTCGTAGACAAGCCCAAGGGAGTGGAGTGGGCGTCGCAGAATATGATGGTGCTTGGCGTGATCGTGTTACTAGGTCTAGGTCTACACATGTTCAATTTCTGGGCTAAGATGCAGCTAGCAGAGCTACAGCATATTCATGATCTTGGTATTCCCGGAGTGAATGGCCCTACGGACGGAGCTGGCCTCATTCGCTACACGTTCTCCAATCCAGTTTATGTGCTACTCTATCTCGTATGGCTCGCCGCTCTGTGGTTCCATCTAGCACATGGCTTCTGGAGCTCTCTACATACCATCGGCTGGAACAACAATACTTGGCTCAAGCGTCTGGAGACAATCTCCAACATCTACGCTACTGTACTTGTCCTAGGCTTTGCCCTCGTGGTGGTTTACTTCTTCCTGCAATCTCTCTGTGCTGGTAGTATGTCTTGCCCATTTGCATAAGCTCACTTAGTGTTTTACCCAAAGATACATGACTATTATGTCTAAGATAAACTCCAAAATACCACAGGGCCCATTGGCCGAGAAGTGGACGAACTACAAGAATCATCAGAAACTTGTAAACCCTGCCAATAAGCGTCGCCTAGATGTGATCGTGGTAGGTACGGGTCTAGCAGGGGCTTCGGCTGCTGCATCACTTGGTGAGATGGGCTTCAATGTCCTTAACTTCTGTATCCAAGACTCTCCTCGTCGTGCACACTCAATCGCCGCTCAGGGAGGTATCAACGCAGCTAAGAACTATCAAAACGACGGCGACTCTGTCTATCGCCTCTTCTACGATACGATCAAGGGTGGCGACTACCGTGCTCGTGAGGCCAACGTTTATCGCCTTGCCGAGGTGGCTAACTCTATTATTGACCAATGTGTGGCTCAGGGTGTGCCTTTCGCTCGTGAGTACGGAGGCTTGCTAGACAACCGCTCATTCGGTGGTGCTCAGGTATCCCGTACATTCTACGCTCGTGGCCAGACGGGTCAGCAGCTTCTCCTCGGTGCTTATTCTGCGCTTAGCCGCCAAGTAGGTAAGGGCGCCGTGAAGCTCTACACGCGCTACGAGATGCTCGATCTCGTGATGATCGATGGTCGTGCTCGTGGTATCATCGCCCGCAACCTCGTGACGGGTAAGATCGAGCGCTTCGCTGCTCATGCTGTAGTAATCGGTACTGGTGGCTATGGTAACGCCTTCTTCCTTTCAACCAATGCTATGGCCTCCAACGGTTCGGCTGCTTGGCAGTGCTACAAGAAGGGGGCTTATTTCGCCAATCCATGTATGGCGCAGATCCACCCAACTTGTATCCCCGTACACGGCGAGTTCCAATCTAAGCTCACGCTGATGTCCGAGTCGCTACGTAATGACGGGCGTATCTGGGTGCCCAAGAAGCTAGAGGACGCCAAGAAGCTACAGGAAGGCAAGATTCGCCCAACTGAGATCAAGGAAGAGGATCGCGACTACTATCTAGAGCGTCGCTACCCTGCTTTTGGTAACCTCGTGCCACGTGACGTGGCTAGCCGTGCAGCCAAGGAGCGCTGCGATGCAGGCTATGGGGTAAACAATACAGGTCTTGCCGTATTCCTAGACTTCTCGTCTGCTATCCAGCGACTCGGCAAGGACGTGGTGGAGGCTCGCTACGGCAACCTCTTCCAGATGTACGAGAAGATTACCAACGACAATCCTTACGAAACGCCTATGATGATCTACCCTGCTATCCACTACACGATGGGTGGTATCTGGGTAGACTACGAGCTGATGACCTCTATCCCCGGTCTATTCGCCATCGGTGAGGCCAACTTCTCCGACCACGGTGCCAACCGCCTAGGAGCTTCGGCGCTGATGCAGGGCTTGGCAGACGGCTACTTCGTACTGCCCTACACGATCCAGAACTATCTGGCGGACCAGATTCAAGTGCCACGCTTCAGCACAGACCGCAAGGAGTTTGACGAGGCTGAGCAGGGCATCAAGGATCGCATTGCTCGCCTAATGGGTATCAAGGGCCAGCAGAGCGTAGACAGCCTACACAAGAAGCTCGGCCACATCATGTGGGATTTCGTAGGTATGGGACGTGAGAAGGCAGGTCTAGAGAAGGCTATCCAAGACCTCAAGAGGCTCAAGAAAGAGTTCTGGAACGATGTGCGTATCCCCGGCGAAGCCAACGACCTTAATGTAGAGCTCGAGAAGGCACTTCGTCTAGCGGACTTCATCGAGATCGGTGAGCTGATGGCACACGATGCCCTCGACCGTGAGGAGAGCTGCGGTGGTCACTTCCGCCTAGAGCATCAGACCGAGGAGGGAGAAGCACTTCGCCACGACGAGCTATTCTCATACGTATCATGTTGGGAATATCAAGGCGAGGACAAGGATCCTATCATGAACAAGGAGCCACTCGACTACGAATTCGTTGTGCGTCAGCAGCGTAACTATAAGAACTAATTCCCCTAACTGAATAAACTCATGGACAAGAATATAAACATCAAAGTAAAGGTTTGGCGTCAGAGAGGTCCTCAGGCTAAGGGGGCATTCGAGACTTACGAACTGCAAAATATCTCGCAGGGTAGCTCATTCCTTGAGATGATGGACGTACTCAATGAGCAGCTCATTCGTCAGGGCAAGGAGCCCGTAGTTTTCGACCACGACTGTCGTGAGGGTATCTGCGGTATGTGCTCGCTTTATATTAATGGTCACCCACACGGGCCTGATGATAGTATCACGACTTGTCAGCTACACATGCGCCGTTTCAACGATGGCGATACTATCACCGTAGAGCCATGGCGTTCGGCTGGTTTCCCTGTGATCCGCGACCTTATGGTAGACCGTACTGCCTATGACAAGATTATCCAAGCTGGTGGCTTCGTATCTGTAAATACAGGCGGGATACCCGATGCCAACGCTATCCCTATCCCCAAGAAGGACGCCGATATGGCTATGGACGCCGCCGCTTGTATCGGTTGTGGTGCTTGTGCCGCTGCTTGTAAGAATGGCTCTGCGATGCTCTTCGTATCGGCTAAGGTTAGCCAGCTAGCCCTCCTGCCACAGGGTAAGGTAGAAGCTGCTCGCCGTGCTAAGGCTATGGTCGCCAAGATGGACGAGCTGGGTTTCGGTAACTGTACGAATACACGTGCCTGCGAAGTGGAGTGCCCCAAGAACATCTCCATTAGCAATATTGCTCGCCTGAACCGCGAGTTCATCAGCGCAAAATTCAAAGACTAGGTTTAGTTAGGTTGGATAAGAGAGGGCGGTGTGTCGAGGTGTGAGCTTCGGCGTACCGCCCTCTTGCTTCTAGTACTATATAATTTTGCTCGGGCGTCCCTACTTCTTTATCAAACGCGGGGACTCTGTTCGCTGTCTATAGTGACAGTTTTGGGCCTTTAAGATATGTCTATGCCCTGTCGTCGTACTTTGCCTTCGCTTTTTTATTGTTTTTGGGGGATTTTCTGCAAATTTTTCTTGGGTTCTAATTGTTTGATATTTATTGTTTTGTTTGTATTTTAGTGGAGTGTAGTAAAAATATTTTGCTGTAATATTTGGTTTGTAATAAAGTTTTGCTCTATCTTTGCAACCGCAAACGAGACGGATAGTGCCTCTCTAGCGAGTGGGGCAGTTTCAGGAGAAAAAACTTAAGATAGCTTGAGCGGGGAGACCTGCGAAAAGCGCCATAAGAGATCTTTGAGATATTTGATATTGACAATTACAGAAGTGTAGTANGGAGAAAAAACTTAAGATAGCTTGAGCGGGGAGACCTGCGAAAAGCGCCATAAGAGATCTTTGAGATATTTGATATTGACAATTACAGAAGTGTAGTACAAGAACGTTTAGAAACAGATCTAACCGTCAATTTATTACAGGGAATTCAGTAAATTATTAATTAGGCAACATCCTAAGGGCGTTAAAACAGAAACAAACAAATCAAAAATATGACAGTGAAGAGTTTGATCCTGGCTCAGGATGAACGCTAGCGATAGGCTTAACACATGCAAGTCGAGGGGCAGCATGAACTTAGCTTGCTAAGTTTGATGGCGACCGGCGCACGGGTGCGTAACGCGTATGCAACTTGCCTCGTAGAGGGGGATAACCCGTTGAAAGACGGACTAATACCGCGTATGCTCACAAGGTCGCATGATCATGTGAGGAAAGAATTTTGCTACGAGATAGGCATGCGTCCCATTAGCTAGTTGGTGAGGTAACGGCTCACCAAGGCAACGATGGGTAGGGGAACTGAGAGGTTGAACCCCCACACTGGTACTGAGACACGGACCAGACTCCTACGGGAGGCAGCAGTGAGGAATATTGGTCAATGGGCGGGAGCCTGAACCAGCCAAGTCGCGTGAAGGATGAAGGTCTTATGGATTGTAAACTTCTTTTATAGGGGAATAACGGCTAGCACGTGTGCTGGATTGAATGTACCCTATGAATAAGCATCGGCTAACTCCGTGCCAGCAGCCGCGGTAATACGGAGGATGCGAGCGTTATCCGGATTTATTGGGTTTAAAGGGTGCGTAGGTGGCTTGTTAAGTCAGCGGTGAAAGGTTCGAGCTCAACTTGGACATTGCCGTTGAAACTGGCGAGCTTGAGTGTAGATGAGGTAGGCGGAATGCATGGTGTAGCGGTGAAATGCTTAGATATCATGCAGAACTCCGATTGCGAAGGCAGCTTACTAAGGTACAACTGACACTGAAGCACGAAAGCGTGGGTATCAAACAGGATTAGATACCCTGGTAGTCCACGCAGTAAACGATGATTACTGGGCGTATGCGATATACAGTATGCTCCTGAGCGAAAGCGTTAAGTAATCCACCTGGGGAGTACGCCGGCAACGGTGAAACTCAAAGGAATTGACGGGGGCCCGCACAAGCGGAGGAACATGTGGTTTAATTCGATGATACGCGAGGAACCTTACCCGGGATTGAAATGTAGATGACATATGGTGAAAGCCGTTTTCCCTTCGGGGCATCTATGTAGGTGCTGCATGGTTGTCGTCAGCTCGTGCCGTGAGGTGTCGGCTTAAGTGCCATAACGAGCGCAACCCCTGTCCTTGGTTGCCATCAGGTTATGCTGGGAACTCCGAGGAGACTGCCGTCGTAAGGCGTGAGGAAGGTGGGGATGACGTCAAATCAGCACGGCCCTTACATCCGGGGCGACACACGTGTTACAATGGGGAGGACAAAGGGCAGCTACTGGGCGACCAGATGCGAATCTCTAAACCTCTTCACAGTTCGGATTGGAGTCTGCAACTCGACTCCATGAAGCTGGATTCGCTAGTAATCGCGCATCAGCCATGGCGCGGTGAATACGTTCCCGGGCCTTGTACACACCGCCCGTCAAGCCATGGGAGTCTGGAGTACCTAAAGTCCGTAACCGCGAGAGTCGTAACAAGGTAGCCGTACCGGAAGGTGCGGCTGGAACACCTCCTTTCTGGAGACCTTTAGGTTAGACTGGTTAAGGGATTCTTTGTAGATGGTTAGTGAAGGTCTAGACCACTACACTTCTTGTCAATATCTTATCTCACCTCATCGAAGCTCGGTCTAGTAATAGATCGAGCTTTTTTTGTGTCAATACCTCTATAGTAAATGCGTCCTATACTTACTCTATGATTAGCTTATAGCGGTGAAGTGTAAGAGAGTTTAGTTGATGTATTTACCTCGGTCTAGGGTATGTGAATGGATCTTGTTTAAATTTGCCCGAGGGAAGTTAAAAAAGGGCTATGCTTTATGGATTGGCGACTCGACTAGTGTGTCAAATTGTGTATCTTTGACACTTGTATATTCGTGTGCTGTATAGGCTCATAGCCGATGCTAGTGCAAGTAGGATAAGACTAAAGATGCAAGTCAAGATAATGAACTATAAACCAACTCGCCCCCTATTATCACTCCTGCTCTTTGCGCTCTCTTGGGTGCAGATGCAGGGGCAGAGTACTGCTACTGCAGAGCATCAGCTCAAGGCAGAGGCTTATTTCTACCAAGGTATTATGGAGCAGAATAGGGGGGAGAATGCTGCCGCCGAGGCCTTGCTAGCATATAGCTATAGGCTATGGCCGGAGAATGCCGAGATCGCCTATGCCCTAGGACAGTGCTATGCACGCAAACGAGATTATCAGAGGACTTTGGAGCTATTCCGCCAAGCCTATCAAGCCGATACCACGAGGCGAGAGTATTTCGAGTCCTTGGTATCGACCTATTCATGGGGCGACAACAAGGAGGCTGCACGTAGTCTGCTGGAGCAGTGGGTCAAGAATAACCCAGACGACGAAGATGTCTTGCAGTATCTGGCCCGTACCTACTTCTCTACGGGGGAGTATGACAAAGCTATTCGCCTATACGATCACTTACAGAGGGGCGAGAGTGGCTATGCTCGCTACGCTCGTCTAGGCGAGATCAAGGCCACACTCTACGAGGCTTCTCAGCGTCTAGATCAGGCAGAGGCTCAGTATAGGGCGACGATTAAGGCCTTCCCCGAGGAGGCCGAGGCTAAGGTGGCGCTCATTGGCTGGTTATACAAGCAAGAGCGCTTTGCCCAAGCTCAACCAATCCTTGCTCAGCTCAAGGCGGAGGCCTACTCCGAGCAGCAACTTCGACCACTATTTATACAGTATCATCTAGGGCTCAAGCAGCAGGATCTTGCCCTAGAGCTGCTCAAGGAGCATCTAGAAGATATGCAGACCTCGGCCGAGGATAAAGCCATTCGGTGGTATCAGTTTCTTCTAAGCCAGAGAAAGGGCGATCAGCTCCCTGAGAAGTACAATAGCTACTTTGCCCGTATCGTCGAGCTACACCCCGACGAGCCTAGTGCCAAGTTTACCTATGCGCAGGTACTTCGTTTGCAGAATAAGTTTGCCGAGTCCATTGCTGTGGTTCGCCCGCTTTGTCGCATTACACCAGAGGATCCTGAGGTTTGGAACTCGCTCATCGGCGATGCCATCAGCCTAGAGGATAACCAGCTTGTTTTCGAGCTGTGCCGAGAGGCATTGGAGTTCATTCGTACGGACTGGCGCTACTACTTCTATGCGAGCATTGGTCTATACACCAGCGGACAAGTCAGCGAGGCTATTCATCTGCTCAAGGAGGGACTGGCGCATATCCCCGAAGCCGATGGTCAGGGGCGTTCGCAGCTCTACGCACAGATTGGCGATATATATAGCGAGCAAAATCAGATCAAGGAAACATTTGAGTACTACGAGTTGGCCCTAGAGGCTAATCCTGATAATGTAGGTGTCCTAAACAACTACGCCTATTCTCTGGCTGAGCGTGATCAGGAGTTGGATAAGGCTGAGCGTATGGCCGCACGGGGCTTCAAGCTCGATGGGGATAACCTCAACATGGTTGATACCTATGCTTGGGTATTCTACAAGCGAGGCAACTACACCTTGGCTAAGCTCTATCAGACTAAGGCTATTGATTTGGCTGGCGACGAGGCTACGGGTGTGCTGTATGAGCACCTCGGAGATATTGAGTTTGCTCAAGGAGAGTACGATGCTGCTAGGGAGGCTTGGCAGAGAGCTCTGGCGCTGTACGATCGAGAGCTACAAGCCACCGAGTCAGATGAGTCCAAAGCTAAGACAAAGAAACGAGTGGAGGAGCTGCGCAGACGCCTCACCAAAGCTAATAAGCAAGAGAAGAAATGAAGATGGGGATATTAAGCAGCCGTTTGCACATACTCGCTAGAGTTTGCCTGCTGCTCGGTGTGGTCGGTTTCTTGGCCTCCTGCGGAGCGAAGCGGTATGTCGGGCCATCTGCTCGAGGCTTAGCTCAGACCGAGAGAGAGCGTTACTATGCAGCTCTAGAGCATCTAGAGGGGGAGCGCAGAGGTTGGTCGGCTATCCGAGCCAGCATCAAGGGAGAGATAGATGTTAAGGGTAAGAACCTCTCTTCACGAATGAACTTGGTGGCGACACGAGGGGAGGGTATCCGTCTCTCGGTAGTGCCTTTCCCTTTGGTCGAAGCTCTGCGTGTTTGGTTCACACGAGAGGGTGTTACGATGATAGATCTGATTAACGGGCGCTATGCTCAGGAGAGCTATCTCGTTTTTTCGGAGTACCTCGGCTTCGAGCTCGGCTACGAACAGCTAGAGGCGCTCCTACTGGGCCAGATCTTCGTCCCTAGTAGTTCCCGTCAAGATGCCGACGCTCTACGCAGTTTAGCATACACGGCTCTCCCCGATGGTATGGCTAGTTTGTCGGGGCGAGTGCGCAAGTTCCGCTACGAGTTTGGTCTGTCTTCAGCCTACGAGCTGGAGAGCTTCGCTGTCTATGGCGAGGGCACGGCACGGCTTTTTACTGCTAGCTATCAGGGGCGTGAGTCACTTTCTTCACAGACGACTATGCCACGCAGTACAGAGCTAGCTCTCTATCGAGGGCAGGGCCTGAGCGAGGCGACGCCTTTTGGCCGCTTGCGGCTCCAGTGGAGTCGTATCAATGCGCAGGACGAGCCGGATCTTGAGGCACTCCAGCCACGTATTCGCCCTAGCTACGAGCGGATATCGCTACAAGACATTCTCAAACTTGTCAATGCTCTATAGAGGTAATGAATTGAATGAGATGAAACGATGGATTTATATACTTCTCTGCCTGATCTGTTTGTCTTGGACAGCCGATGCTCAGCAGGCTAAGAAAAGTAAACAGCTCCGCAGACTCGAAACGCAACGCCAGAGCGTTCTCAACAAGATCAAGCACACTGACCGAGAGCTCAAGCGGATCAAGAAAGACACCGAGCAGGAGCAAAAGCGCCTCAAACTCGTACGCCAACAGGTGAGCCAGCGCAAAGAAGTTATCGGAATCCTCGGTAACGAAATCTCAGCTTTGCAGACGCAGATAGATTCGCTTGGGATACGCATTCGACATCTGAGCTCACGTGAGGCTATGCTCCTCAAACAATACGCTGGGAGTCTTCGGGCTCTCCAGCACGATGCGCCACAGACCGATCGGCTCCTCTTCTTACTCTCGGCACGCAGCTTCGACGAAGCCTATCAGCGACAGCGATTTATCGGGCAGTATGCAAGGGCTAGCCAGAAGATTGTTCGGGAGCTTAAACAAACTAGGCTAGGGATTGAGCAGACGCAGCGCACTATCAACGACAACCAAAAAGAGAAGAAAGAGCTCCTAGCCCTTAGGGACAATGAGAAGAAAGAGCTCGAGCGTGAAGAAGGTAAGCGGGAGGCTAATGTGCAGAATCTCAAAGGTAAGGAGAAGAAGCTAGCACAGCAGCTAGAGCAGCAGCGCAAGCAAGCCCAGAGGCTAGAGAATCAAATCCAAGCACAGATCGCAGCCGAGATAGCTCGTGCCGAGGAAGAGGCACGCAGACAGCAGGCACGTCGAGAAGCTAGAGCCAAAGCACGCCGAGAGGCGCAGGAAAAGGCCCGCAAAGCAGCCGAAGCCAAAGAAGTTGGAGATGCCAAATCTCGCACCAAACCTCAGCCCAAACCTACTCCAATAGACGAACCAGACGATGAGCCCGAGAGCGAACGCCGCTCGGCTATTGCCGGAGGCTATGCAATGAATGCAGAGGAGCGTAAACTGTCGGGTAGCTTCGCCCAGAATAGAGGTCGCCTACCGATGCCTGTACGTGGCCGATACGAACTGCTGCGTCGCTTCGGACGCCAGCAGCATGCTTCGCTCAAGAGGGTGGAGGTTGTCAGTGGAGGTATAGATCTGCGAGCACATGCAGATAGGCATGCGTATGCCGTCTTCTCGGGGATTGTGAGCAGCGTTTTCGAGACGCCCGGGTATAGGAATAGTGTTATAGTCCGCCACGGCAACTACCTTACCGTCTATGCCAACCTAGCTGCTGTATCGGTGCATGTAGGTCAGCGAATAAGCACAGGGCAGAAGCTGGGGACGATTGACTCGTCTGCTGGATCGGATAGGACGGGTGTCCTACACTTCCAGCTCTGGCACGAAAGAACTAAACAGGATCCGCTCCCATGGCTCAAGAGATAATTGCCACTGTCGGAGCCTTCGATGGCATTCATCTTGGGCATAGAGCCCTACTTACCCAGCTTAGAGATCTAGCCGCCGAGCTCGATCTAGCTCCTGTTGTCTTTACCTTCTCGCCTCACCCTGCCGAGGTGCTACGTCCAGAGCTAGCTCCCGAGCACCTCGCTCCTCTGTCGCAAAACGTAGAGCTCCTTAGGGTGTATGGTGCCGAGCGAGTGGAGATCCTCGCTTTCACGCCCGAGCTAGCTGCTCGTTCTGCCGAGCAGTTTATGTTGGAGCTACGAGAGTGCCATGGGCTACGTGCCCTGCTTGTGGGTTATGATCACCAGTTCGGTCGAGGAGCTAACCTAACGTACGAAGACTACGAAGCCATTGGTCGCAGTCTTGGCATCACACTCTACCGTGGCACATCGCTACATATTGACAATGCTCCAGTTAGCTCTAGCCGTATTCGTCAACTCCTACGTATGGGTAAGATCCGTGAGGCGAATGCTCTCTTGGGCTATGCCTATCGACTCTCTGGGCAAGTCGTCGGCGGTATGCGCATCGGACGTACGATGGGTTATCCTACTGCCAATATCCAGCCTGATGATCCACGTCAGCTCGTCCCTGCCGACGGAGTCTATGCTGTGCGTGTACGCATCGCCGATCGTATGCATACGGGTATGCTCTATATAGGTAAGCGGCCAACCCTCGACGGAGTATCCCGCACGATAGAGGTGAATATCTTCGATCTCTCGGCCGATCTCTATGCTCAGCGTCTGGAGTTGCACCTAGAGAGCTATGTCCGTAACGACTGCAAGTTCCCTTCACTTGAAGCTCTCCAAGAGCAGATCGCTCGTGACGAACAGACCGTCCGTGCCTATTTCGCCTAATTAAGATATCCAAAATCATATACAGAGGCTGTGGCAAAATTTGATTTTTGCACACAGCCTCTTCTTTTATTAGATACATCATAGAGCGTAATCTGTGCCGTATAGATCTCACAAGCTATACGGTTCTGTCCTCTACGACACACAGCCCCTTGATCTCTTCTAGGTTCCCTCCGAGTGAGCTAACGCCGATAATGGTAGTCGATGCCGAAGAGTGCGCCTGCGAAGGTCATCACTTCTCCGTAGGCTACGAGGACACTTGGCTCGATGCCTCCTAGAGGAGGGACGAAAAAGCCAGCGAAGAGTAGAGCCATACCCAAAGAAGCCAAGACGAAGGCCAAGATAATCTGGGGAGTAAGGCTTGGTTTGCGTTCCATAGCAACCGATCCTAGAGCATTGCATACTCGGCTCGTGCATCGAAGCATGGGCACACCTTAATCCACTCGTTTGCCTCGATCTGCCCATCGCCATCTCTGTCTGGGCTAAGATCTCTGTGCCCGACGATCACGGCCCTCGGATAGGTCTGCCTGAGTCTGCCTAGTAGGTCGAGCAGTGCAGCCCTCTGCTCTGCCGTTCGTGTGTCGGCAGGCTGGCCATGGTCGTTTAGCCCACCCTCGTAGCAGACTCCTATGCTACATCGATTGTAACCCAAGGTATGTGCCCCGATTCTTGAGAGTGGGCGCATCGGCTTGGTTGCGCCATCTCGCCTGATGTAGAAGTGATAGCCTGCTCCGTCGAAGCCTCTGGAGCGGTGATCACGCTCTAGCTCAGTGGCCGAGTAGGTCTGCGAGCTACGAGTCGCCGAGCAGTGGATTACGATGTATTTGATTGCTTTCTTGTCCATAACTCAATTTATTTGTGATGTTGGGTGTTTTTGTTTGATGATTTGCGAGTTTAGTGGGCCGTTGGATAGCTTCTAGGGCTATCTATCGGCGTCTGATGTAGCGTAGCACTACCACAGCGAGCACGAGCAGTAAACTAAGCGAGAGCAGACTGTAGCCTCGTCCGTAGCTGTGGCTAATAGCTCTCTGCTCCTGCTTGGCTTGCCTCTGGCCGCTGCGTGTGGCAATGGTGTCTGCGCTGCTCTGGTGTAGGTCGTGCGTTTGGAGCCTCGTGCGGTGGCTTAGTCGGCGATTTATGCCGAGGCGACGCCTCATAGGCCGATCTGTCTGTGGGGGTAGCTCCTCCTCGTAGGCCTCTATTTGTAGCCACTCCTCCTCGAGTGTGTCCTCTTGCGTGGTGGTCTGAGCTCTACCTGCCTCGCTGTGGCGCTCCTGCTGGCTCTGCCACTGAGCCTGCTGCTCTAGGTGGAGCCGTTTGTGGCTGCCACAGCTAGAGAGCAGACTGAGTGTACAGAGTAGGACGCCTAGGCCAATCATGCTGCTAGGCATGGCTGAGCACTGCTATAGACCTGCCGAGCCTCCGGGGCGTGTGCCTCCTCCCTCGGGTTGCTTCTCGGGCTTGCCAGTCTTGGGTTTCTCCTCCTCGGTGTAGCGCTGCACAGAGGCCGAGAGTAGACTCTCTCGGATTAGTGCACCGGGGGTGAATGTTACCCTAATGCGGCGAATATCCTGAGCCTTGAAGTCCTCCGCCTTCTCCGTTGCCTTGCTGCGTAGCCCGATACGCATACGCCCTAGATCACCGAGGCTGACACGACGCCCTGCCACGAGCTCAATGGCCAGTAGTTGCGTCAAGGTCAGTAGCACCGAGCGCACATCACCCTCGCTGATTGCGGAGATCTTGGAGATGAGCTTCTGGAGCTGCTCGATACTTGTCTCACCGTTGCTCACGGGCATGGCGTAGAAAACCGTTTTCTGCCCGTTTTTCGTGGCAAGCGTTTGCTTGCGTACCTTATAATTGATAGACATAATAAAAATAGATTTGAATAAAATTGAATAGAATAAGTTAAATACTCACTTGTCTGCTAGGCGAACTCTCCTATAGGATTGAGAGCTGATGCTCTGTGGAGCGCTTGAGTTCCTCCCTCTCGACACTGCAAAGGTATGGTACCCCTCTAGGGCAGGTGTGCCACTTCGCTTCATTGTGGCACACTTGGGGGCACTAGTGTCTACTACGCCTCGAGTTTGGTCGATTTCTGTGCGGATAACTGGAGGAGTCTGTTGTAGAAGTCGTGGTGTAGAGAGTAGAGTAGAGGTGGGCTACCTGCATCATACATATAGGTGGAGTGCTAAGGTTTTGCCCTTGCATGAGCCAAGCACTGCGAGCCGTATGGTAGCTTATGTAGTGAGTAGCGCACCGCCTTGTTGGGCTTACTCTACAATCAAAGGAGGAAACAGTCATCGTAATTGGAGGTCGGTGAGTCAATAGATCGGGCTTGTTTGTTTGTGCCGAAAGAGAAGTAGGAGCATCGCTTGCTACACTAGAGCAAGGGGAGAGGATTTTTGAGAGCTATTTTGCTGCTTTTATGTTAAGGAGTGTTGAGTGGTTGTGTAAGAATTTTGTGGAATAGGGTGAGGATTCCTAAAGGCGTCTGCTGTCGCTGCGGAAAATTGATGGGAAGGCTTTTGAGCATTGATGGGTAGATGCGCCGAGGTGTGTCCACCAATCGCCTAAGATTGATGGGAAGAAATCTTCCAAAATGCACTACAAGCGTATGGAGTTAGTCTTGATGTGTGTCTATATATCTCGTTTTTAGCTTGTTGTGTTTTTGGTGTTTTAGGCGGATATTTTTATTGACCTAGAGCCGAGTACTCCAAAGAGCGAGGACGCAGTCTGAGGCTTGCTAGAGGGCAAATCTGAGGGCTATTACGATGTGTCCGCTCGCTAGAGGCTTCTCCTCACCGTAGAGCCAAAGAGGCTCAAGTATCTAAACTCTACCCCTTGAGATGTATTATTTTGTAAATACTGATGCTCGCCACAGATTCACAGAATCGCCCCTCATAGGTTGGGCTTTTTAGTCTTAACTTTGTGAGCTGCTTAAATAGTCTACATGACTGATATGGCTAAACTTCTTGAGATGTATTGGGGCAGACTGTTATTTCTTGGTTTTGCGGTTAGCCTCTGTGTAAGCTCCACTTATGCTCAGCGCATCGTAGGGCGTGTCGTTGATGAGCAAAAACAATCCATTGAGCAGGCTCTTATTTGGCTAACCAGCCCCATGGATAGTACCCTTCTCGCTCAGACTTATTCGGACGAGCAGGGGCGCTTTGCTTTACCTCTGGGCCGAGGTGAGGCCACGCTTCATATTCGTAGTATGGGCTATACCCCCTACAAGCAGAGCCTATTGTCTACGGGAGAGGATATGAATCTCGCAGAGATCATACTCCAAAATGAGCTAGGCAATCTGGAGGCACTAGAGGTCGTCGCACACAAGCGACAGCTGCTGCTCTCTCGCCGATCGGGCAAGTTGGTTTTTGAGGTCGAGAGGAGCCTAGATACGCAGGGGAGCAATGCCCTAGAGCTGGTGCGTAAGATGCCGGGTATGTCGATAGACGAGGGCAGCAAAACCTTGAGATACTCTGGTAGAGGCAATGTCCTAGTATTGCTCAATGGTAAGCAGACCCGCATGCAGGAAGCCGAACTCATAGCTCTGCTCAGAGCAACGCCCTCCTCTTCGATTAAAGAGATTGAACTGATGACTAACCCTTCGGTTCGCTACGATGCCGAGGGTTCGGGAGCAGCACTCAATGTCGTTTTCAAGCGCAGAACAGAACATGGCTACAGTCTAGCAGCCAATGCTGGAGCAGCGTTTTGGATTCATCTGCGGCAAAATGTAGATGCCTCAGCGAATTGGCAGCAAGGAAGGTTATCGCTCTGGGGGCGCTACAGCCACGACCTTGGAGCTTCGGGCTACTGGTACGGAGGAGTGCGCCAGCAAGAGGGCATCGGATACGAAACTCATTCGGTTGATACAGATAGACGTGGTTACTACTCGGGGGCAGTAGGTGCGGAGTATAGGCTGTCCGATCGGCATCGTGTGCTGCTCGAGCTGTCGGGCAACCTGATGTCTGGCCCGGGAGATATACAGACCCATAACTACATCTCAGACCTTGCTACCCAAACACCTCTCTACTCTATTTACTCCGAGAGCAACTATCTATCTCAGCGTACGGACAGATATACCCTGAGTAGCTCCTATGCCTATGCGTCAGACGACAAGCACCGCTTGATCCTAGACTTTGATTATAGTCGCTTCTCTGGAGCATCGCATATTGAGCAACCTAATACGTTTTACAATCGCTCTGGGGGAGTAGACTCTCTAGGGAAGTATCAGTCGCGAGGTGTACGCCTCTTCGATCTTTATGGCCTTAGCATGACTTATGAGCAACCGCTCTTTGGAGGTAAACTCTCCTCTGGCGTCAAGTATAGTGTTGTTACCTCAAAGAACGGCTATCGTAGAGAGGAGTTCTCCGCTGGAGGAGCTTATCTGCTCGATGCCAAAGCCTCCAACGACTTCGACTACGATGAGTATATCGGGTCTGCCTACTTGCTCTACGAGCGTCCCATCGGGGAGCGCTGGCGTATCTCGGCAGGGGCACGCCTCGAGCACACGACTACACGCACGCATCTACATCTACTAGATATTCGCTCGCACAAATACAATCCTACCGATAGAGGCTATCTGGATTTATTTCCCTCTGCCAGCCTAGCCTACGACCTAGGCTCGGCTGGCGCTCTATCTCTATCGGTGGGGCGACGCATCGACCGCCCTCAGTATGCGAGCCTCAATCCTATTGACGAAGCGCTCGACGGCCTATCTTCTTGGCGTGGTAATCCTTTTCTCAAACCACAGAAGATGTGGCGTGCCGAGCTGGGGTGGCAATACCGCCAGGCCAATCTCTCGGCGAGTTGGTCGCACACAAGCGACTACTTCGTGAGTGTACTGGATACGATAGCAGGTGGGCGAACGATTACCACGCCGATGAATCTAGGGGCTCAGCGCCAGCTTAACTTCTCCGCTTCTCAAGGGATTGAGTTTGGGCGAGGCTGGCAGGCAATGCTCTCGGCCAATGTTTTCTGGCAAGAGAACCAACTCGCCTATAGCCCCACTAGGCTATTTCGCCTCTCTCGATGGGGAGCCAATGCTACGGCTCAGCTCTCTATGTCACTCATGTGGGGTATACGGGGCGAGCTATTGGGGAGCTATCACACGAGGCGGCTAGGTGGCTCTACCGATATATCGGCTGCTATGGGTCGTGTAGACCTCTCGTTGCAGCGCTCTTTCGTTGGCGACAGACTGAGCATTAAGCTCGGTCTGAGCGATGCCTTATGGTCTAGTCACTGGAATGGTATCAATCGCAATGATGCCTTTACCTTGCAGGCGTATGGCTACAGCGAATCTCGTTTGCTGAGTATCAACATTGGCTATCAGATCGGCTCAGGTAGACACGACCGACAGCGCACATCGGGTATTGAGGCCGAGCAGAGCCGTTTGTAGGCACTGAGGGATAGCTGTATAATCGCTATCTTTGCCACAGAGGTGTGGCTGCTTAGTCGCTTGTGTGCAAGCCGATCCTCGTCAAGGAATTTGTTGATAACATCTTATGAAATATCTCATCGTTGGGCTTGGTAATATCGGTTACGAGTACGAGCCCACACGCCACAATATCGGTTTTCGCATCGTAGACCACTTGGCCAAGAGCCTAGGTATTAGTTTTGAAACCAAGCGCTACGGCGCCATAGCCAAGGGGCGAGTGAAGAATGCAGAGCTTGTGCTACTCAAACCCTCGACCTATATGAATTTAAGCGGCGAGGCGGTACGCTACTGGATGTCTACCGAGAGTATCCCCATAGAGCGGGTCTTGATCCTAGTCGATGACCTCGCTCTGCCTTTTGGTACGCTACGGCTCAAACCCAAGGGGAGTGATGCTGGGCATAATGGGCTCAAAAACATCGCCCTACTGCTCAAAACCGAGGGCTACGCACGCCTACGCTTCGGCATCGGGAGTGACTATCCTAGAGGCGGACAGATCGAGTTCGTACTCGGAGCTTTTGGGGCAGAAGAAGAGGAGCGTCTACCCGAGTTGCTCGAGCGTAGCTGCGAGATGGTCAAGAGCTTCGCCCTGCAAGGTATCGCCCGTACGATGAATCAGTTCAACTCATAGATCAAGCACTTGGGTTGGTATGGATAGAGGGCTCATTGATCGGTTAGGCCTTAGGCGACTTATCCATGGGAGTAGCTCGTGGATAGACCAGCATAACTCGGTGCGTATCATCATCG
The DNA here is from genome assembly GCF_000768935.1 of Porphyromonas sp. COT-290 OH860. Lineage (NCBI taxonomy): Bacteria > Pseudomonadati > Bacteroidota > Bacteroidia > Bacteroidales > Porphyromonadaceae > Porphyromonas > Porphyromonas sp. COT-290 OH860. The sequence goes on from NZ_JRAR01000058.1 coordinate 65,249, forward strand.
TGGTGACAGCGATCGTGTTGGCTGTGGTGTCGCTGGTGGTATCGGATCGGCTGGTTAGGCAGATGAGCCAAGATGAGCGGGTCAAGATGGAGGTGTGGGCTCAGGCTACTAGGGCTATGGCTACGAGCGACTATCAGCACACGCTCAATCTGATGTCGCAGATCATGCTACAAAACAAGACTATCCCTGCGATCATGGTCAATGAGCAAGGGGAGATTATCTCCTACAACAACATAGATCTGCCACGCAAAAACCCTCATCTCTATCTCTACGAGAAGCTACAAGAGTTTAGGGATTCGTCCTATCCGCCTATTATCATAGACTCCACGCCGCCTACCTATATCTATTACTCCGATAGCAAGCTCCTCAGCCAGATTACGATATTCCCGTACGTGCAGATCGTTGTCTTCCTGATTATCCTCGGTATGTCGAGTCTGGCGATCTACAGCCTCAAGCGTGCTGACCAAAATAGTATTTGGGAGGGTCTGTCTAGAGAAACGGCTCATCAGCTTGGTACGCCTATCTCCTCGCTTATGGCTTGGCGAGAGCTACTGGCAGCCTCAGACACAGACCCGATGGTCGTCCACGAGATGGGGAAGGATATTCAGCGTCTGGAGATGATCGCCGATCGCTTTCAGAAGATTGGTTCGGTGCCTAACCTCAAGCCATCGAACCTAGGCGAGCTAATCCTGCGTACTATTTCCTATTTGCAACCACGCATATCGCCACAGGTCGAGCTCGTCGTCGTCGAGCCCGACGAGGATAACATCTATGCTCAGATGAGCGATCCGCTCATCGCGTGGGTGCTGGAGAACTTAATCAAGAATGCGGTAGATGCGATGCAAGCCAAGGGTAAGATCACCATTAGCTATGGTTTCTTGGGCAAAGGCGTTTACTGTGATGTGGCCGATACGGGGCGTGGGATTCCGTGGCGCAAGTTCGAGACGATTTTTCGCCCCGGTTACTCCACACGTCAGAGGGGGTGGGGGTTAGGGCTCTCATTGGCTCGGCGTATCGTGGATGACTATCACAGCGGGCGTATCTTCGTCAAGCAGTCGGAGCTAGGCATCGGCACGACCTTCCGCATTACTCTCAATAAAGCAGCGGCCCCTTTGGCCGAATAGAAATAACCTATGACTATCGACCTACTACTTACCTTCGCTCAAGATAACTGGGTTGCCCTCGTGGCAGCCCTCATCAACTTCGTCTGGGTCTATCTAGAGTATCGGGCAAGCGTTTGGCTCTGGCCAGTGGGCATCGTGCTACCGATTTTCTACATCATCGTATCGCTAGAGGCGCACTACTATGGCAATGTCGCTATCAATGTCTATTACCTCGTCACGAGTATCGTAGGCTGGTGGCTGTGGCTACGCAAAGGAGGCGATGTAGACGAGGGGCACATCACGACACTCACTCCTCCAAATGGACTTCTTAGCCTAGCCGTAGCAGTGCCCAGCTACTTCATTATCTTATGGTTCTTGAGGAGCTACACCGAGAGCGTCCTCGACTGGGCAGATGCGCTAGCGACCGTTATCTCCTTCGTTGGTATGATTTGGCTGGCTAAAAAGTGGCGGGAGCATTGGCTCTGTTGGATCGTAGCCAACGCTATTAGCTCGTGGCTCTTCTATCTCTCGGGCGATATGGTTTCGTGTGTGGTATTCGTTATCAACTTCGTTGTGGCCATACTTGGCTATATCAACTGGATTAAGCTACAAAAAGCACAACCCAATGAAGCATTATCCTAAGCTAACGGCCCAAACAGCCCCCAAGACTATAGTTCTAGCCAACGGAGCATTCCCCACGGCTCCCCTCCCTCTGCAGCTCATTGATGCTTGGAGCGAGGGCAGCGAGGGCTACCATTTGGTCTGCTGCGATGGTGCGGTGGATAAGCTCGCCGACTACACCGATCGCCTCCCCGATGCTGTGGTGGGCGATCTCGACTCCCTTAGCGCTGGGGTTAAGGCACGGCTTGGGCAACGCCTCCATCACTTCTCCGATCAGGACACCAACGATCTGACCAAGACGATGCGCTTCGTAAGCGAGCGACTAGGGCTTAGAGCGATCACTCTGCTCGGTGCCTCGGGCGGACGAGAGGATCATTTGTTGGGCAATCTATCCTTACTCCCAACTTACGCAGACCTCGTGGACGAGCTGGTGATGCCGACGGATACAGGGCATTTTCGCTTGCTTAGCTCACGCTCTAGCCTAGAGGTCGAGGTCGGGCAACAGCTCTCTGTCTTCAACTTTGCTCTCTCTCCGATCAGTCTAGAGGGCGTACATTGGCCTCTGCAAGACTATACTCTGCCACAGCTGTGGTGCGGTACGCTCAATCGGGCTGACGAGGCGATCATTCGCCTGCATACCTCTAGCCCGGTGCTACTCTACTTGGCGGACCTGATGACGTGATGTATGATGAAACTGCTGTCCTCTCTGGCGATACTATGCCTTACCTTGCTCGCCTCTATCTCCCTCACGGCACAGCATCTCCCTATCGACTATGAAACTCTGTGGCGACTTGCTCGTCTACGTCCGCATGAGCCGTGGTGGTATGATGGTGGCTATCGTTTGCTCGATCACTTGCTCGACTCGGCTAAGCTCGATGCCTCTGGGACGAAGCATCTACTCCCTCAGATACTCCTCGGGGCGAACTTTGGCCTCAACCCCAAACTAACGCTCTCGATAGACGGCGCAATCAATACATTGGCCCACTACAATCAGCTCGATGGGCTGTGGCTCGGCTATGAGTGTCAGCTGACCTATCAGCCAAGCACTGAGGCCAAGCTGATGATTCGCTCGTCCAACAATTATGCACTCAGCAGTGAGAAGTTCTATACCGAGAACCATCTGCTCTACTATCTAGGCACAGGTGTTGATGCGATGTTCCTTCTCTCTGGTGGTTATACTTCGAGAGAAACGTCCTTTCTTACCCCCACGGAGCAGATGGCAGACCGCTATCCGGGGCTCATTGGTGCCAACTCTCCACTCCGCCACTACCACAAGCCCTACCTCTCGTGGCGCGCCAAAATACAGTTCTTCTCCTACATGCGCTTCTCTATAATGGGGGTGTACGAGCAGCGTAACCCATACTTGTACTTGCCAGATCTACGCAAACACCAAGCATTGCTCCTAGAAACGGACTTAACCTTTGATCTAAGTGGCGCAAACTCCTCCCACCGCTACTTTTACGACCACCCGATTATTCGGCCTAGTGGCTACGAAGGGATAGAGATTGGTCTACGGCTACGCAAGGCCTACGGAGATAGGGCAAACACGACTAAGGCCAATCCATTTAGTCGCTACCTAATGGGCGAGCTCAACCTCCGCTCTGCACTATCGCTCTCGCCGACGCAGTGGCTCGACCTGTCGCTCACTTGGGGCGGCTTCTTCTCGTCGGGCTATATGAGCGATGCCGATAGACGCTACTTCCCGATCATGGGTTTTGTAGGGAGGCGCCACTTCTCCAGTACATGGGTAACGATGCCCGAAACTTTCTCTTCCGACTCTTTTTGGGTAACGACGGGACTTAACTATTCGGCCGCTAACTTGCTTTTTGGGAAGAGGCAGGGCTATACTCGCTTTGTCGATGAGGCGCTGCATCTACGCACTGCCCACACACGCAGAGGGCATTACCTAGAGGCTGGTTACTCGGTCGGGCTGGGCGAGTTCTGCCGCTTCGGAGTTTTTGCTGGTACAGACTTCGTCTCGGATATTCCTCGACTGAGTGCCTCGGTGAGTATCCCGCTTCTCTTTTTGCTCAGTACTTGGAGCGAGCGAGAGTAGTGTCTATTGACCGAAAACAGCAGGGGCTGTGGCAAAATTTGATTTTGTCCACAGCCCCTTTTATTAGATACCCTAGGCTTGGTTGGCTCTGCTGGTTTTAGTTGCCGTAGAGCTTGGCCTTGAGCTCGGCTACAAGCGGATCGCTGATATAGTCGTCGTAGTCCATGATCTTGTCGATGATGCCATTTGGTGTAAGCTCAATGATGCGGTTAGCTACCGTTTGAATGAACTCATGGTCATGGCTCGAGAACAGGACATTGCCCTTGTAGGTCTTGAGCGTGTTGTTGAACGCTTGGATCGACTCGAGGTCTAGGTGGTTCGTTGGGCTATCGAGCACCAATGTATTGGCGTTCTTCATCATCATGCGAGAGATCATACAGCGCATCTTCTCGCCCCCAGAGAGGACGCTAGCACTCTTGAGGATTTCCTCGCCAGAGAAGAGCATACGCCCAAGGAAGCCCTTGAGGTAAACCTCGTTGGTGTCGGCTGCGAACTGTGAGAGCCACTCTACTAGATTCATATCGGTGTTGAAGAACGCCGTATTGTCTAGCGGTAGATAAGCCTCGGTAATGGTTTGCCCCCACTCGTAAGTCCCTTCATCGGCCTTTTGCTCTCCGTTGATGATCTGGAAGAGAGCCGTCATGGCACGCGGGTCACGGCCGATGAAGACGATCTTGTCGCCTTTCTCTACGTTGAAGTTCACATCTTTGAAGAGCAGAGTGCCATCATCTGCGTGAGCTGTCAGCCCCTTAACCTCCAAGATCTTGTTGCCGGGGTCACGATCGGGCGTGAAGATAATCCCGGGGTAGCGGCGGCTACTGGCCTTTATTTCCTCGACGTTGAGCTTCTCAAGCATCTTCTTGCGGCTGGTCGTCTGCTTACTCTTGGCCACGTTGGCGGAGAAGCGGCGGATAAACTCCTCAAGCTCCTTACGCTTTTCCTCAGCCTTCTTATTCTGCTGTTGCTGCTGGCGTAGGGCTAGCTGGCTAGACTCGTACCAGAAGCTATAGTTACCTGCGAACTGCTGTACACGACCGAAGTCTATATCCACAGTGTGCGTACATACAGAGTCGAGGAAGTGACGGTCGTGGCTTACCACAAGCACTGTCTGCTCGCACTCGGAGAGATAATTCTCCAGCCAAGCTACCGTCTCGAGGTCAAGGTCGTTGGTAGGCTCGTCGAGGAGCAGGTTGTCGGGTTTGCCGAATAGGGCACGAGCCAGTAGCACACGCACCTTCTCTTTACCACTTAGCTCGCTCATGAGCTTGTAGTGTAGATCCTCCTTGATGCCGAGGCCACTCAGTAGCATAGCGGCATCGCTCTCGGCATTCCAGCCCTCCATCTCGGCGAACTTATCCTCTAACTCTGCTACACGGTTACCGTCCTCATCGTTGAAGTCGGGCTTAGCATACAGAGCGTTCTTCTCTTCCATGATGGCCCATAGGACAGAGTGTCCCATCAGTACGGTGTCGAGCACCGTGTATTCGTCGAAAGCGAAGTGGTCTTGACTCAAAACCGATAGACGTTCACCGGGGCCAAGGCTGATCGTCCCTCTTGTGGGGTCGAGTGCACCGCTGATTGTACGTAGTAGGGTGGATTTACCTGCGCCATTGGCGCCTATGATGCCGTAGCAGTTGCCCGGCGTGAATTTGAGATTTACGTCTTGGAATAGGACACGTTTCCCAAACTGAACGCAAAGGTCTGTAACTGTAATCATTCTTTTTTCGTGAAATTATTTGACTACAAAGGTACTACAAATTTCCTATGCCTCTCTGCCTGTCCTTACCGTCCGCAGAGCACCAGCAGCACGCTCACATCGTGGGGCGATATGCCGGGGATACGTGAGGCCTGACCAATGGTTTTGGGTCTGATAGCCTCCAGCTTTTGGCGTGCCTCGGTAGAGAGAGCTTGTACCTCGGTGTAGTCGAGATGATCGGGGATATGGACATATTCGAGGCGATTGAGCTTCTCTGCTGCCTCACGCTCCCGCTCGATGTAGCCGCTGTACTTGAGTAGGATCTCCGCCGCCTCCACGATCTCAGCCCTGCGGCTCTCGGGGATCTGGGCGATGACTCGGCGCAGAGTGCTGATCTCTGGAGCCAAACGCTCGAAGCTCAGCTGCGGCCTTAGGATCAAGTCTACGAGCTTACAGCCTTGCTTCAGTGGTGTGATGCCGTTGGCCTCGAGGAAGGGATTGATAGAGGTGGGCTTGATGGAGTAGCTACGGGCGAAGGCGATGAGCTCGTCACGCCAGTGTTTTTTCTCCTCAAGTAGGGCGATGCGCTCTGCCGTTGCTAGCCCAATCTCTGCGGCGCGAGGGGTTAGGCGCATATCGGCATCGTCTTGTCTGAGCAGAATGCGGTATTCTGCTCGGGAGGTAAACATACGGTAGGGTTCGTCTACGCCCTTGGTCACGAGGTCGTCGATCAGTACGCCGATGTACGCCTCACTGCGATTCAGGGTAAAGGGCGAGAGCTCGTGTATCTGTCTGTGGGCGTTGATCCCAGCGATGAGTCCCTGCCCAGCTGCCTCTTCGTAGCCCGTCGTGCCGTTTACCTGCCCAGCCAAGAATAGCCCGGGGACGACCTTGCTCTCTAGGGTGTGATGTAGCTGCTTGGGGTCGAAGAAGTCGTACTCAATGGCATAGCCGGGACGATAGATTTTCACCTCACGCAGCTCTGGGATCTGGCGTAGAGCCTCGAGCTGTACATCTAGGGGGAGCGACGATGAGAAGCCGTTGATGTAGTATTCATTCGTGTTTTCGCCCTCTGGCTCTAGGAAGAGTTGATGACGATCCTTGTCGGCGAAGGTCACGATCTTCGTTTCTATGCTCGGGCAGTAGCGTGGTCCGATGCTCTGGATCTGTCCGTTGTACAGAGGCGATCGGTCTAGCGCTCGTCTAAGGACCTCGTGGCAGGCAGCATTGGTGTAGAGTGTGTAGCACGGACGCTGACGCAGAGAACTGCGTGCAGGCGTGTCCATGTAGGAGAACTTGTGGTGGTCGTCCTCGCCGTCCTGTACCCCCATCTCTTCGATACGGAAGCTACGCCCGTCGATGCGAGGTGGGGTGCCAGTCTTCATACGATCCACACGCAACCCTAGCTCCCTGAGCTGCTCGGTGATGCCGTGGCTAGCAGGCTCTGCGATGCGCCCACCCTCGAGCTGATGCTCGCCGAAGTGCATCATGCCCCCGAGGAACGTACCAGCGGTGAGTATGATCGCCGATGCTCGGAACTGCACTTGTAGCCCAGTGACGACACCCACAGCTCGCCCGTCCTCAATGATGAGGCTACGGACACTATCCTGCCAAATGTCGAGATTGGGCTCTGCGTCTAGCTCCTCACGCCATGCCTCCATGAAGCGCATGCGGTCGCTCTGAGCTCGAGGGCTCCACATCGCTGGACCCTTGCTTCGGTTAAGCATACGGAACTGAATAGCCGTCTTATCGGTAATCAGCCCCATGCGTCCGCCTAGGGCGTCAATTTCTCGTACGATCTGCCCTTTGGCGATGCCACCGACGGCTGGGTTACAGCTCATCTGGGCTATTTTGTTCATATCAAGTGTGATCAATAGGGTGTGCGAACCTAGGCGTGCCGCCGCAGCAGCAGCTTCACAGCCAGCGTGTCCTGCCCCGATCACAATTATATCATAGCTCTGTATCATATTCTGTGTAACATCTTTTTCTCCTGCAAAGTTAATCCCTTGACCCAAAACCTCGGCAAATACTCCAGCCTCGCTGATATACGCTCCTGCCCGATAGTAGCCTCTATCTCCTTCACGGATCGCTTGATTGTCTGTATTACGCCCATAGCTCCGAGGCGGCCAATACAAGAGAGGCACCTCTATATGAGACCGTTGCACGGCATTTTGCCTCTTTTGGGCTAGAAACGTCGTATATATCTCTGATTATTACTATCTTTAATATGTAATTAACTGTATCGACAT
>NZ_JRAR01000059.1:0-1737 GCF_000768935.1 Porphyromonas sp. COT-290 OH860
GGGGGATAGTATTCAAGGCTCCCCAAGCCGCTCAAACACGCAAAAAACACCGAGAAAGATACAAGAAACTTTGAGCGGCGCATTGCGCAATAGTCTCCCAGAGGCCATTTTCACTATCCCGGAAGAGATGTTCCCTGCCAAGTCGTATCAAGTCACAATAAGCCGTACCGGTATAGCAGGAAAAGAGAAAGAGGTCCCGGGCTCTCTCCAATTCTATCTGATGCTCATCGAAAGAGAGTGTTTCAAGCTTTTCAAAGGAGGCTTTGTCTAACGCTCTCGGAGATTTGTTCTTGCCCTGGTCAATACGGACGCCCTCGAACAGAAGCGTGTCGGCTACCCCTTCGCGATAAGCCAGTCGGCAAACCTTTTTGAGCTTGACGGAAAGACCGTGGAAATACCCCTGAGAAAAGCCCAGATCTCCTTTGATATAATGCTCGAAAAGGGGAAGGAGTTCCTCCGTGATTTGACTGAAAGCCAGATCATCCAGATTGAATTGCTTCCGGATGAAAGCGGCAAAATGTTTCCGTGCCGTATGGTAGGCCATCAGGGTTGAACGGGTCAGGTCTATGCCGACATGTGTTTCAAGTTCTTCTACCATACGGTCGTAGTACGCCAAAAAGGTTGTCCGGTTCTGCATGCAACCCTGAAAGGTTTCTTTAATATCAGTGGCAGTAAATACTTTGTCTCGTTCGACCAAGGTCTGATATGCCGACAGAATATCCGACAACAAGTTGTCCAGTTTGCCGTTGAGGATGACGGCTTCCCTGCTTTTTCCGTTCATACGGCTTTCACGGGCATTCCAGAGATCGGGTGGACAAGAGAGTTTGCAGCTGAACTGTGCCATCGTTCTGCCATAAGTGATCCGTCCCATGATGGGAGCTTTTCCCGTCTTATCCAAACCGCTCTTTTTCAGGTAGAGCAACACCTTGAATTTTTCTTTTTTCATACGCTTCGTTTTTAGGGGCAAAGTTACCCGTTACCGAAGCATTCTCTGCTATGCAAAACACTGTGCCAGAGCGAAACAGAGCCATAAACAAAAAGAATCTGGTTACCTTCTTTTGCCTTATCGTTACCTCCCGATGGAGAAGATAACGGTCTGGTAACGGAACTTCTGCACAAATCCACATTTTCTGCTCTTTTAACCGTAACGCAAATCATTGCATATTGACTTATTTCTCGCACATTACCAGATATTTACCATTCAATCACCTTCTCTTGCTTTTTCCTTGGATAGTTGTAGGACTAATTCGCCACGATGTGTCCACTAATCCGAAAAGATTGATGGGAAGAAATGCAGCAATTTAGACTTTGAGTAGATAAAACCTCTGTTTGTTGGATTGTATTTATTTGATTGTTAGTGTTTTGTCATGAGGTCGTTTTAGAGGGTGCTCCCCTTTGCCTAAACCCCAAGTGCCCAAATGAAGTTAGACGCCATGTGGAGCCTTCTAGGGGGCAAATATGAGGTCTATGTTTTTTAGTTCAATCATACTCGCATTTTCTCATCAACATTCTGAAATCTGGTCTAAATTCTAAAATCTAGCTTATTCGGAGCATTTGCCTAAGTCGTAAGTCATCTTTCACTCTCGCCTAGGCATCGTGATCCGAAATGTTTGGTTGGCCAAGGACTTGGACGCAGACTTTGTACTTTCCATTTTCTAACGCAACACTATGGTTATAAGAACGACAGGTGGCGGGCTAGCCCGCCACCTGTCAAAAATCGTTCATAGCTTTGATGTT
>NZ_JRAR01000006.1:0-34571 GCF_000768935.1 Porphyromonas sp. COT-290 OH860
ATGTCGATACAGTTAATTACATATTAAAGATAGTAATAATCAGGGATATACACAACGTTTCTAGCCGAAAAGAGGCAAAATACCGTGCAACGGTCTCCGAAGACTCTTCTTGAGGAAAGTATCGGCAAAAATAATCGTACATGCATATTCTATGTATATTTGTTTCGGTTTATTTCGAATGAACAAAACGGTATTGGATGTATGACATCACAAGAACTCATTAAGCAAAGACGGACAGAGGAGTGGCGCAATCAGCTCCGTCGCTCCATTCCCAACAAAGAGCGTATGGCGCTCGAGCGCACAGAGCAGTCTAAGCGTACCCAAGATCTAAACTTAGCCTCATTATATGTAGAGGACATCATCAACTATAGCCATGAAGAAGCCCTGCAAGAAGCTAGGCGATGCCTAGACTGCCCCAACCCGGGCTGTATGGCTGCATGCCCAGCAGGTATCCATATCCCCAGTTTCATCAAAGAGCTAGAGCGCGGCAATCTGCCTGCCAGCTGGCGCATACTCCGAGAGAGCAGCACACTATCTGCCATCTGCTCTAGGGTTTGCCCACACGAAAAGCAGTGCGAGGGCGGCTGTATCTACCCCGTGAGCCTCAAGAAGCGTGCTGTGTCGATCGGTGCTCTGGAGCGCTATGTAGCCACGGAGGAACAAAAGAACAGAGAGCAGTGGCATACGCTACAGCCCACAGCCTCAGCAAATGGCCACAAAGTCGCCTTAGTGGGTGCTGGGCCTGCGAGCTTTGCGGCTGCTCACGATCTCGCTCTGCTGGGCTATGAGGTTACAATGTTTGATGCGGCAGATGAGCCGGGAGGTGTGATGCGCAGCGGTATCCCTCGCTTCCGTCTACCTGCTGAGGTAATTGATGACGAGGTGACACGCCTCAAAAGCTATGGAGTACGCCTAGAGCTAGGTGTGACGGTGGGGCGTGATGTGAGCCTCGAAGCACTCAAGGCTCAGGGCTACGAAGCCTTTTTTCTCGGCACAGGTGCTTGTATCTCCAATGTGATGGGTGTCCCCGGCGAAGACCTCCCCGGAGTATGGCTAGCGGGCGACTATCTATCTCGTGCCAATCTGCTAGATGATCCTCAAAAAGCGGAAGAAGCTCTCGCCGACCTCAAGGGTAAACGAGTAGCAGTAATAGGCGGAGGGAACACTGCAATGGACGCCGTACGCACCGCCGTACGGCTAGGTGCTGAGCGTGCTATGGTCATCTACCGCAGAAGCCGTGACGAGATGCCTGCTACCAACGAAGAAATAGAACACGCTCTAGCCGAGGGTGTAGAACTAGTACCGCTACATCAGGTCAAGGCCTACCACGCAGGAGCTGACGGACGAGTAGCACGTATGGAGCTACACTGCATGGAGCTAACCGAGCCAGACGAAAGTGGAAGACGTAGACCTGTGGCTACGGGCAAAACTATAGAGATGGAGGTAGACCTAGTGGTCGTGTGCGTAGGCGTTTCGCAAGACCCCTTACTCCCTCAAGTACTAAAAGGACTCGAGACCAAGTGGGACGTACAGATCGTCGTGAACGACGACTACCAGACCTCTCTGCAAGGTATCTATGCTGGGGGGGACGTGATCAGAGGGGGAGCGACCGTAGTACAAGCCATGCGAGATGGTCGCAGAGCGGCCTCGGCCATACACCAAGCACTAAGCCATCACTAAGCCTCAAGATGTATGCCGAGCTGATACTCCCTCTCGCCCTCTCTGGTCAGTACCATTATCGAGTACCAGAGCAAGGCATATTCGCCGAGCAGCAACTGCTCTCGGGTATGAGAGTGGTAGTATCATTCGGGGCGAAGCGCTTCTACACCGGCATCGTGCGGCGCCTATCGCCTACTCCTCCCGAGGGAGTAGATGAGCGCCACATCAAACCTATCGAGAGCATTCTCGACCAGAAGCCTCTGGTTACAGAGGCAGAGTTCGCCCTATGGGAGTGGGTGGCACACTACTACCACGCCTCCCTTGGGCAGGTTATGCGCCTTGCATTGCCTACTGGGCTACTCCCCGAGAGCCAAACACTCGTGACGCTCTGCCCCGAATACCAATCCGACCGCCCACTCGAGCCCAAAGCGCTTGAGCTACTTGATGCCCTAGCACAAACCAAAGGACAAACTCTGACCATGGAGCAGCTAAGGCATCGCTTGGGCTACGATTGCTCTCGGGTATTCGATCTGCTGTACAACCTAGGTGCCGTACAGACAGAGGAGAGGCTAAAAACTCGCTACAAGCCAAGAGTAAAGGTCTACGTAGCCCTATCTACAGACTATCGTAGCACAGACGCCCTCTCTCGTGCCGAGGAGCTACTCTCTCGTGCGCCCAAACAGCTAGAAATGCTGGGGCGATGGCTAATTCTTGCCGAGGAGAGAGGTATAGGGTTAGAGGGCTGTATCGCACGAGAGGAGCTAGCCCAACACAACCCCAGAGATCTCATACTCATTAGAGCATTGGTAGGTAGGGGTATATTCGTCCTACAACATCTTGCCGAGAGCCGCATAGCTCCACACGAAGATCCGCCTTCTATAACCGAGATAGGCAAAGCCGAGGAGCTTACCCATCCTGTGAGCCTAGTCTATACACGCTATAGCCGAGAGCGAGAGGAGCAGATCATCGGCCAAGTAGCTCAAAAAATCCGAGAGGGATATCAAGTGCTACTGCTCAGCCCATCGGCTGCATCATTCCCTGCACAAGCTCAGTTCATATCTGAGCTCACTAGAGCTGCACTCGGCAAAATCTATCATTACCACCCCCTGATCAACGAAGCCAAACGAACAGAGCTGTATCTACATCTCACGAGCAGTGAGGAGGCATGTCTAGTAATGGGGACAAGGCAAGCCATCTTCTTGCCGATGCGTCGCTTGGGCCTAATCATTGTAGATCAAGAGCAAGAATATCTGTACAAACAGCAGCACTCCGCCCCACTCTTCCACGCTCGTGATGTAGCGCTCTGGCTCGGCCACAAACACAGCATACCTATTTTGCTCTCTAGCGAAACGCCTTCGGCTGAGGCCATCTTCAACGTGCTGCGTGGCAAGTATGCTCTTCTAGCCCAAAGTCAGCCCGAGGCCACTGAGCAGCCACACGCACTCGCTTTTGACCTCAAGACGATTGATCTCGTGGAGCAGCGAGAGCAGGGACGTATGCCCTATGGGGCTAGTATCTCTCCTGCACTACGAGAAGCGATGGAGGGGGCCTTGAGGGCAGGCAAACGCATCTTGCTACTACAAAATAGGCGAGGCTATGCCCCGTATGCACTCTGTGATGCCTGCGGAGGGCGAATTGGGTGCCCACACTGCGATGTTAGCCTAGCCTACCACAGCTCCCAGCGCTGTATGCAGTGCCACTACTGTGGCTACGAGCAACCTCTTCCTGTGGCGTGCCCAAGCTGTGGTACACGCTCGGTAGTCTATCGCCGAACCGAGAGGCCTGCCCTACGCTTAGTTGGTTATGGCGTAGAGCGAGTAGAGGAAGAGATTAAGGAGCTATTTGACCAAGCCGAGGTCCTACGAATAGATAGCGAGAGTCTACAGAGCAATAAGCGCATTCAGGAGCTACACCAGAGGATAGAGGCTGGCAATGTCGATATCATCGTCGGTACTCAGCTCATCAAGGGGCAGCCTATCTGGGACAATATCGGTCTAATAGCTGTGGTACAGCTGGACACCATACTCGCCTACCCCGACTTCCGCTCGGAGGAAAGAGCCTACCAACTTCTGATGCAACTACTGCTACACACGAGCGAAGCCTCGGGCGGAGAGAGTTCCTGCCAACTACTCCTACAAACCGCCCGCCCTGAACACCCCTTCATCGAGATGCTCAAGCGAAGGGATTACAAGAGCTTCATCAAACAACAGCTATCCCTGCGCCAGATGCTGCGCTTTGCTCCATTCTGGCGTATGACCTACATTCGCCTAAAAGGGACAGACGAATCGGTTGTCGAGAGCATCGCTCAGGCTTTTGCCGAGCTTCTGATACAGCGCTTGGGAGCAGACCGAGTAAGTGATGCGCAGGAACCCTCTGTCGCACGTATTGACAACCAGCATATCAGAGAGATTGTCTGCCGAAGACCCTTCTCCGAGAGTTTCCACCACGAGCGAGAGGCCTTCACCGCTGCAGAGCAGGAGCTAACGAGCCTCTACCCACTTGCCAAACGTGTCCGCATCATCTTCGATATCGACCCCCTCTAGCGCCATCTCCCCCTAAAAACAGCTCACCCGACAGGACAAAACCCACCATATCCCATTGCTTCGCCTAGCGAAAACAATGGTAAAGGTTATTTCTCCACACCCAATCAACTTGATTTTAGGCCTTCATTCCTCGACTTTTTAGTTAAGGAATGTAAAGGAATTATGCTTAGATTTTAGAAAGTATAGGGGCTGTTTATAAAGGTTCGCAAGGCAATTCGGGGAGATTGATGGGAAGTTCTTTTCGGATTGGTGGGCTAATCCTCCAAGATATGTCCACAAATCCAAATAGATCGATGGGAAGAAACCCTATATTTTTCGCCTCAAGGAGATAAAACCTCAGAAAACATACATCTAAACACCTGACTATAAACAAACTGCAAGACGAGCGTTTTGAGAGCGTTTTTGCGCCGAGTTGGGGCGTAGGTGCCCAAACGAGTCTGGACGCAACCTAGAGGCCGCTAGAGGGCAAATACAAAGCCAGAGGCCTCTCACCTAGAAACCCTCAATCTTGGTCTAAACCGAAAGAAAATCGTTATAAAATGTAAATCAACTCTACCACAATTCTCCCCTAAAAAGAGGTAGTTTAATACGCCAAAAACAACTAATTGAGTGTGCATGGAGGAGCGTCTTGACGAGGGTTGTGGAGAAAATAAATTTTGACATCGCTCCACATCACTTTTACTCAACAAAAAGTATTTATATTTGCTTAGTCACGCTCGTCGTAATGTAACTCTAATTCGTATGAAACAGAATGTTTCACAACACCTTAAAGACCTAGGACTTATCGTCGTAGGCTCTTTTATCATGGCCATAGCCTATGCCCTTTTCATCGCTCCGTCCTCGATCGTCCCGGGAGGTGTATATGGGCTGAGTATCATCATCAATCACTTGAGCAAAGGCATCTGGGAGAGTGCTCCCAACGGTCTGCTGATCGGGGCTGTGGCACTCTGCTTCAATATCCCCCTCTTCTTCCTTGCGGCTCGTCAGCTAGGGCGCTTCTCTGCCTACAAGACGGCTATTACCTTTGTGCTGATCGCCTTCTTTACCGATCTAATTACCCAGTTTAGTGGAGGCAAACCGCTCGTTGAGGACGAACCTCTACTCTCGAGTTTCTACGGCGGAGCGATACTAGGCTTCAGCGTCTATCTCATCTTTTTGGCTCAAAGTACCTGCGCAGGTACCGACACGTTGGCTCGTGTGCTGGCACGCAAGATGAATGTCAAGCTCAGTAGTCTGATTATCATCATCGACTCCATCATAGTACTACTGGGGCTAATCACTTTTGGAGATTGGCGTGTACCACTATACTCATGGATTACTATCTTTGTCTACGGCAAGGTCGTCGATATCCTACAACCTACGAACCCGCACAAGTCGGTCTTCATCATCTCCGATCGCCCTACCGAACTTAGGGATATGTTGGTCAAGAAGGGTATTCGTGGCACTCTGCTACACGGCAGAGGTATGTATCAGGGGCTAGAGCGTGAGGTCATCTTCATCATCACCGAGCGCAAGCACCTACCTGCCCTCAAGCGAGATGTGCTAGGGCTAGACCCAAGAGCCTTCATCACTACGGCAGACGCGAGCAACGACACCACGCCAGAGCTTATATAAACTCAAGACTAAGATTGATCTATGAAGCGTATGCTACTCCTTCTGCTCCTCTGTATGCTCGTCCACAACCAAGGACTATGGGCACAAGAGGAGCGTACCCAAGTGCTTGTAGAGACAAGCAAAGGCAAGCTCGTACTCGAGCTCTACAACGAGACCCCTAAGCATAGGGACAACTTCTTGCGCATGGTAGAGAGCAAGGCCTACGATGGCGTTGTCTTTCATCGTGTGATCCGAGAGTTCGTCGTGCAGGGAGGCAACCTAAATTCCAAAGGCCTAGGTCGAGAACAGGAACTCCCAGACGACTCCATCTCTGGAGTAATACCAGCGGAGATCATGACAGATCTATTTGTACATGAGAGGGGGGCGCTAGCTGCGGCTCGTCAGTCCGATGAAGTCAATCCGGGTCGTGTGTCCTCGGCATCTCAATTCTACATCGTTACGGGCAAGTACCACACAGCTTTTGACCTAGAGGAAATCATGAGTCAAAACGGCATCAAATACACCGAGGCTCAGAAGGAGGGCTATATGATGCGTGGTGGCACACCATCTCTCGATGGGGCTTACACTGTTTTCGGTAGGCTGATTGAGGGCTGGAAGGTAATCGACAAGATACAACGAGTAGAAACGGACGAGGTAGATAGACCGATCAAGGACATCGTCATCAAGAGTATGAGTATCTATATCCCCAAGAAAAAGAAAAAATAAGTCCATTTGAAGCTCTTTAGCTCATCGCCCAAACCCTATCGGGAGCTCCTACACATCGGCTTGCCTATCATTCTCGGGCAGGTCGGTGCGATTTTTGTGAGCTTTGCCGACAACATTATGGTGGGGCACTACGACACCGATGCTTTTGCATCAGCCTCCTTTGTCAATAATCTCTTTGCCCTAATCTTCGTCCTAGGTATGGGCTTCTCCTATGGGCTAACTCCACTAGTTACCACAGCCTACACTCTACGCAAGTACCACAAAGCAGGTGCTCTGCTCATGCATAGCCTCCTATTGAACCTAGTATTAGCTTTGGTGCTCTCAGGGGTTATGCTCGCCATTTACTTCAATCTAGAAGCATTCGACTTACCAGAACATCTACACCCGATCGTCAGGCCCTACTTCCTACTACAGATAGGGTCGTTTGTATTGTATATGTTCCTCAGCGCCTTCAAACAGTTTTTCGATGGCGCAGGCTACACCTCTGTGGGCATGTGGATCATCCTTATCTCCAATGCCCTCAATGTTTTGGGCAATTGGCTACTCATATACGGCGAACTAGGGCTACCAGAGCTGGGGCTACTAGGGGCAGGTATCGCCACGCTAGCCTCTCGGGTCTTCGTTCTCGTAGCTTTCGTCCTCTACTTCTACCGCAGGCAGGCATTTCGCTCCAGCTGGCATGGCTTCCTCTCGGGGCGCTACTGCCCACGCAATCTCTCTAGGCTAGCTCGTCTAGGTAGCTCTGTGGGCATGTACTCGGGCGTAGAGGCTACGTCGTTTACGATAGCTCTGCTCTTCGTTACCCGACTAGGCGTTATTCCTCTAGCAGTACATCAGATACTCTGCGTGGTAACGACAATTGGGTTCCTCATCTATTATGGCCTCGGAGCTGCTACGACTATTTTAGTCAGTCGCTTCAGGACTATCGGGGACTTTGTCGGGGTGCGTATGGCTACTAGAGTTGGCCTAGAGCTCTCCCTCGTCGTAGCGGTGTTTGCTATGGCTGTGATGCTACTCGGGCGCCACTATATCGGCTATATCTTTACCAAAGACGAGGAGATGATTGCTATGGTATCGGTAGCCTTGATCCCTGTAATCCTCTATCAAGTCGGCGACGCCATGCAGGTAATCTACGCCAACGCCCTCAGAGGCATGGAAGATGTAGGCTACTTAGCCTTCTTTGCCACGCTCATTCACCTTGGTCTAGAGCCTATCTTGAGCTATATATTTGGCTTTCGACTCCCTCTGCTGAGTACTACGCTCCAGCTCGTAGGAGTATGGTCTGCCTTCCCTATCGGTCTGCTCGCTCTAGGGCTTCTACTACGCTATCGCTTCGGCCGTATCGTGGCTATTGAGCAAGCTGCGCAGGCTAAGCAGGTTTTGGACAAATGAGCCTAAATGACGAACTTTGGCGGAAACATATTATAACATAGTATTATGAAAGAATTAATCAGGAATGCGTATCAGCAAGACACAAGCCACCAGATAGATCTGGAGGTAGAGGACAGTCGCACGATCCGCTTTCCTCAAAATATCAGACCCAAGGTAATGGACAATATACTCATACAGAATGCCTATCACGAGGGCAAACAAGTTGATCTACTCATCGAAGGTAACCGAATAGCTCGCATAGCCCCTGCCAAAACGATCGAAGGCAAGGCCGATACCTATTTCATCGATGCCACAGGCAAGGCCGTGATACCCGGATTGATCAACACCCATACCCATGCGGCTATGACACTACATAGAGGCTATGGTGATGACCTCCCCTTGATGACATGGCTCGAGGACTACATCTGGCCCGTAGAGGCTCAAATGACCGAGCATGACGTCTACATAGGTGCCAAGCTAGCATGCCTAGAGATGATCAAGACTGGGACCACCTGCTTCCTAGATATGTATATGCACCCCAAGCAAACAGCTCGAGCAGCTGAGGAAATGGGCCTAAGGGCTATGATCTCCTACACCCTATTTGACCAAGGCAATACCGAGCGAGCAGCACTAGACCGTAAGCGCAGTAGCGAATATCTAGAGTACTTCTCCACGCTGAGCGACCGCATCACATTCAACCTAGGGCCTCACGCCATCTATACAGTCAGTGGCGAGCAACTCCAGTTCTGCCACGAATTTGCACAGAAGCACAACGTCAAGATACATCTACACCTATCAGAAACCAAGGGAGAAGTGGACGAATGCGTTAAGCTACATGGTACTACGCCAGTGCGCTATCTAGAGCGCCTAGGTATTCTTAGCCCCAATCTAATCTTGGCTCATGTGGTCTGGGTCGATGACGAAGAGATGGATCTGCTCGCCAAGTATGGCGTAAGTGTGGTACACAACCCTGCGTCTAATATGAAACTCGCCTCTGGCTATGGCTTCAAATATGAGGAGATGAAGCGCCGAGGCATCAAGCTCGGCTTAGGGACAGACGGCTGTAGCTCGTCCAATAACCTAGATATGTTCCACGCTATGCGCCTAGCCTCTCTCCTTGGCAAGGTTTGGCGATTTGATAGTACAGCCGTTAGCGCACAAGACATATTCCTATCCTCTACCTCTATTGGTGCCGATATCCTCGGACTAGATGCAGGGCGTATCGAGGAGGGGCGCCTAGCAGACCTCTGCCTCGTAGACCTCAACCGCCCAGAGATGACGCCACTCAACAATCTAGTATCGAACCTCGTCTACTCTGCCTCGGGTAGTACGGTCGATACCGTGATCGTAGACGGACGAGTACTCATGGAAGGTGGCAAGGTCGAGGGTGAAGACACTATCATGGCAGAAGCGAGAGCTGTAGCCGAGCGTATCATTCCAAAGGACAAGGGGTAAGGATACTCCGATACTATGGCAAGGATTTTAGCTATTGATTATGGTCGCAAGCGTTGTGGCTTAGCTGTGACTGATGTACTACAGATTACCCCCGGCGGTCTAGCTACAGTTAGGACGCACGAGCTTGTTGCGTACCTACAAAGCTATCTGTCTCGTGAAGCTGTGGAGCGTATTCTAGTGGGGCATCCTCGACAAATGAACCATCAGGAGTCCGAGTCGATGACCTATATTCGTCCATTCGTCGCACAGCTAGAGAAACTCTTCCCCTCTGTAGCGATAGAGCTAGTAGATGAGCGGTTTACCTCTACCCTCGCCCAGCGGACGATCAGAGAGGCAGGCATTGGCAAGATACGCAGACAGGCAGACAAAGGACTAGTGGACGAGATAAGTGCTGTGATCATACTGCAGAGCTATTTGGCATCACGAGACGGCCTTGGTACTATCCACCTGCCAGACTAATGCGTCCCTATAACTTAAACAAACTAACTACTCAGAAATATGAAACTACCAGTTTACCTATACGGGCACCCCGTCTTGCGAGAGATGGGGGCTGATATTACCCCAGACTACCCCAAGCTACGCGAGCTGATTGAGAATATGTGGGAAACCATGTACCACTCCGAGGGGATTGGCCTAGCCGCTCCTCAGATTGGTCTAGCTATTCGCCTCTTCGTGATCGATGCCGATCCTATGGCTGATAGCTTCCCCGAGTGCAAAGGCTTCAAGCGTGTTTTTATCAATGCGCACATCGTGGAATCTTCGCCAGAGAAGATCACAGAAACAGAGGGCTGTCTGAGTATCCCCGGTATCCATGAGGACGTCGTACGACCCGAGAGCATTACCATAGAGTATGTCAATGAACAATTTGAGCCACAGCGAGAGGTATTCACAGGCTTTGCTGCTCGTGTTATCCAACATGAGTACGACCATATAGATGGTGTCTTATTTATCGACCATATCTCCGCCATTCGCAAACAACTCATCAGAGCTAAGCTCATGAACATCGCCAAGGGCAAGGTCAATCCCGGCTACCGTGTCGTAGCAGCCCCCCAGAAAAGGAAATAACCTCTCTAGAAGGAATGCGATTAATCACATATACAACTCATCAATAATAATGGATAATAAAACGTACAAGCTACTTGATGGCAAAGCAACGAGCGCTGCCATCAAGCAAGAGATCGCAGCAGAGGTAGCCAAGATGGTCGCCTCGGGCAAACCTGCACCACATCTGGTGGCTATCCTCGTCGGCCACGACGGTGGTAGCGAAACCTACGTTGCCTCTAAGATGAAGACCTGCGAGGAAGTTGGCTTTCGATCATCGCTCATTCGCTACGAAGGAGATGTAACAGAGCAAACACTATTGGCCGAGATCAATCGCCTCAACCAAGACCAAGATGTCACGGGGTTCATCGTACAGCTACCTCTACCCAAGCATATTGATGAACAAAAAATCATCGAGGCTGTAGATCCTCGCAAGGATGTCGATGGATTTCACCCTATCAATGTCGGCCGTATGAGCATCGGTCTACCTTGCTTCGTGTCGGCCACTCCCAAAGGTATTCTAGAGCTCCTACGCCGAAACGAGATAGAAACTAGAGGTAAGCACTGTGTAGTCCTTGGACGTAGCAATATCGTTGGCAAGCCCATGGCACAGCTATTGCTCCACAAGGCCAATCCGGGGGACTGTACCGTGACAGTCTGCCACAGCCGCACACCCAACATCAAGGAACTCTGCCTGCAAGCCGACATCATCGTAGCAGCCCTTGGGGTACCGGAGTTTCTCAAAGCGGACATGGTTAAGCCCGGCGCTGTGATTGTAGACGTAGGGACAACACGTGTGCCAGACCCTTCTCGCAAGAGTGGCTTCCGTCTTATAGGCGATGTGTGCTTCGACGAAGTCGCTCCACTAGCCTCTGCTATCACTCCTGTACCGGGAGGTGTGGGACCTATGACCATTGTATCTCTAATGCTTAATACTCTACAAGCGGCCAAACAATAATGAAGCAGACAAATAATACCGTTCAGAAGGCTAACCCAATCAAGTGGGTGCCTTCTGTGTATTTCGGGATGGGGCTACCTTTTGTAGCCCTATCAATCGTTTCGGTGCTGATGTTTAAGGATCTTGGCATCGGCAATGAGGATATTACATACTGGACTTCTCTCTTAATTTTACCTTGGTCACTCAAGCCCATTTTTAGCTTAGTGATGGAGATATTTGGAACCAAGCGTCAGTATCTCATCATCACAGAGATGGTGTCCGCTCTGATGTTTGGGCTTATTTGCTTTGCTCTACCTCTGCCTAGTTTCTTCGCCATAAGCCTAGCCTTGATGGGAGTGCTTGCCGTCAGTGGCTCCACGCACGACATCGCAGGGGACGGCATCTATATGCAAGAGCTTAGTGCCAAGCAGCAAGGAGAGTATGTCGGTTGGCAGGGAGCCTTCTACAACCTAGCCAAGATCCTTACCAATGGAGGTCTGGTCTATCTGGCTGGTATGCTCTCCAAGACCATGGGGCTACAGACGGCTTGGATGATCATCATGGCTATCTGTGCCGCTATTATGTTTGCCCTAGCGGTATATCACTTCTTTGTACTCCCCAAGGAAGCTACCTCAACCAAAGGAAAGAGCTTCTCCGAGGGCATGAAGGATCTGCTAGAGGTCATTACCTCGTTCTTTACGAAGAAGTATATCTGGCTCTACCTTGTCTTCATCTTCCTATATCGCCTAGCTGAGGGACTAGCCATGAAGGTCGCCCCTCTCTTCCTAAAAGACGGTGTCGAGGTCGGAGGGATAGGACTGAGCAACGAAACATATGGTCTTATATATGGTACAGCGGGAACCATTGCATTCATTCTTGGCTCTATCCTATCGGGATATTACATCTCGCATTTTGGGCTCAAGCGTGTACTTTCTTCTCTTGTGCTCATCTTTAATGTGCCTTTTGTGGTCTACCTTATCCTAGCCATTTACCAGCCAAGCAATCTCTGGTGGGTAGGCACAGGTATC
This sequence comes from Porphyromonas sp. COT-290 OH860, assembly GCF_000768935.1. NCBI lineage: Bacteria > Pseudomonadati > Bacteroidota > Bacteroidia > Bacteroidales > Porphyromonadaceae > Porphyromonas > Porphyromonas sp. COT-290 OH860. The sequence continues at coordinate 12,354 of NZ_JRAR01000006.1, forward strand.
GTGTTTGAGTACTTCAGCTACGGATTCGGTTTCGTCGGCATCACATTGTTTATGATGCAACAAATCGCCCCCGGGAAGTATCAGATGGCTCACTACGCTTTCGCCAATAGCTTAATGAATTTAAGTGTTATGGTACCGGGCATGCTTAGTGGTAAACTCAGCACTATGCTAGGATACGAAGGCTTCTTCGGAGTGGTCATGGTAGCCACGATTCCAGTTATTCTACTGTCATTCTTCTTGCCATTTGCCCACAAAGAGGACAAATAGCGAGATGAATACTAACTAGATTAATCACCAATATATTAAGTCTTTTCCCATATAGAGTTTTTTGTTCGTTGTACTGTTGATATGATGTAGTTAGCTTATTTTTCGTGCAGACTGTTGCGTATACAAAGATTGTTCTATATCTTTGCTCCGTGTATCAAGAGATGCATCGTCACATTGTGAGCAAAAGAGATTTGCTGGGCTCCTTGGGTTGCTAGACGTTGAGTAGAAGACCTTTCTTCTCTCTCGGCCTTGCAGTTTATTTTGGACTCAGCCTAAACAAAAAAGAGATAGACAACTTTGAAAAAAGAGATTAACAGCATGTTAAATATTCACTACTAATTTATCAACTACAATGAACAAAAGATTTCTAAAAGCTTTGGTTCTAGGGACAATGACCTTCGGTGCGGTAGCATCGTTCGTAGGCTGTAAGGACTACGATAAGGACATCCAAGACATCAATGTACGTATTGATGGCCTATCTAAGGACTCAAAGCAAGAGCTCGATAAGCTAAAGAGCTCTCTTGATGCCGCAGTGAAGAGCGCGCAGGCCAAGGCAGACAAAGCTGAAGCTGATGCCAAGGCTGCCCATGAAGCTGCACAAAAAGGTACGGCCGAAGCAAAGACCGAGGCCATCAACAAGATCAACGAAGCTAAGGCTGAGATTCAGGATCTTATTTCCAAGTGTGCTACCAAGGAAGACCTCAAGGGAGTTATCGAAAAACTTGAGAAGCTGGCCACTAAAGAAGAAATTAAAAACTTCGCCTCAAAGGAAGATCTAGGCAAGCTACAAGACAACCTTAAGAAAGTAGAGGCCGCACTTGACAAGCTCAGCAAGAACACTCCCAAAAAGGAAGACTTCGATGCCCTCAAGTCTGGACACCAAGGACTAAAGAAAGAGTTCGAAGATTTCAAGGAGAAGTACGAGAAATTCAAAAACGAGGACTACGAAGAGTTCAAACTCTTAATGAACCTCAACATTGATCTACTAGTAAAACAGATAGCAAGTATCCAAAAGGAGCTGAAGGTCGTAGCCGAACTTAAGAGCAAAGTAGCAGAACTTGAACAATCACTTACCCTACTCACTGGTAAAGTAAATGGTATCGATACCAAACTGACCGAGTCAGTTACGAAGCTCGAACAGCTCGTTGAAACGACCAAAACGGAACTCATTACAGCGCTTGAAGAAAAGGCTAAAACTCTCAAGGATGAGATTGATGCTCTCGCTGGTCGTATAGATGCTTTAGAAACAAAGGCTGAACAGAACAGACTTGATATTGAAGCCAACAAGGGCAATATTGAGGAGAACAAAAAAGCTATTGGGGAGAACAAAAAAGCTATTGAGCAAAACGCGAAGGATATCGATTGGCTCAAAAAACGTATCACTGCTTTCATAGGCAAGCACAATCTGACCTCAGCAGTGATAGTTCCTGAAGCTTCTTACAAGGGATGGCCTGCTATTGAGTGGGAAAAGTATCCCAATACATTCCGCGAAGTGAAGCCTAATCAGACCAATGGTGATGTTTATCATGGTGAAGCCTTCCGCTATGTTATAGACGAGCCAGAAACTGTTACCGTTAAGATCCGTCTTAATCCTGCGACATTTGATATCAATCAGCTTGGCGATATCAGCATTGTAGATGCTAAGATCAAGGAGCTTAGGAATATATCTATCTGGAAGGACGGAGAAGCAGCCTTGCCCACCGTCAAGTCTGTAGAGGCAGGCAACGACAACGGAAGCCCTTATGTCAAGGTTACGCTAAGCGACTACCGTGTAGGTAGCGATGTTGATGCAGCTGCTGGGGACAAGATTCATCTCATTCAATTTGCGATCAAGACGAAGGGCAACAATGAGCTTGAGATCCCAGCATCTGAGATCCGTACGAATTGGGTGGCTCTACACTCAACTGTAAACAATGAGGCTCAGCCTTACATCTACTTCGACCCTGCTGGCAAGGGTATTCAAGAGACATACGAGCCTACTGATCAGCTTCTACCACGCCAGCGCTCAGTAGTAGAGGAAACGGCAGACCTACCTGCTCACACGCTAGAAGTACCTTATGACAAGACTACTGACTTGATGAGTTATGTGCAAGCTTATCTGACCAAGAATGCAAGTGCCTCTCGTATCCTCAAAAAGCAGCCTAACGAACTCACCTATGAGTTTGAGATGCCTACAGAGGCTTACAATCGTGATGGTGGCGTTGCAGGCACTGTTATCAATCAGCAGCGCTATGGTAAGATTACCGAGTCTGGAGTGTTCACACCAAGCTACGATGGCAAGGATTTCACTGCCGTAACTCAAGGCAAGACACCTCTTGTACGTATCAAGCTCAGAATGGCTGGTCATCTTGTTGCACTTGCGTACATCAAGCTGAAGATCGTTGAGGACGCTAAGCCTCAGGTGGCTGATATGTTCTTCAAGTATTGGGAAAGTGTAACACCTCCTCAAGATGGTCCATACAAGACTGTATTCGAAACAATCTACATCAAGGGAGCAAAGGATCCTAAAGCGAAGTTTGTTTCTCTACCAGATTGGAATAACCGTAATATCCTAGCCAAGATCGACGAAAATGACAAAGGCATGGGTATCAACAATTTCAACACAATCTATGAGTTTGCTGGAGGTGTAACAAGCGCAGAGGACAATCTAGATGTTATCGCAGGTCATTCTGGAATGTCAGTTTCCAAGCTACTTACTGGCGACGAGATCAAGGTTTCTTGGACAATCAATGGCGGAACACTAGTTGGTGTGAATGCCAATACGTTTGTACTCTCTCACGAAGCTGAGTGCTTGGCTCCTGGCGAATATCGTACAGCCGTTAAGTTTGTTCAGCGTCCAGATCGTCTAACAAAGAGACTTCCTAAGAAGGTTTATGTAATCTTCAAGGTTAAGGTGATTGACGAAACTACTCCATCTATCGAGGCTCTTGCTAAGGAGTTTGATAGCTACAAACTGTCAGCTCTCTGGTTGCCTAACAATACCGTTCAGGTGAAGGGTGTTCAAGTGAACAACAACATGGGTTATGTACCTATCATCGACACGAGAAATATCTTCAAGCCCGATGGACTGGCTAACTTCTTCCAGAATATCGCCAACAAGGCGAAGCACTACCAAGAAGTATATGGTGCAGGTGCTGTAGATATTAGCTTCGTAAATCCTCAGGATGCCGAACACTTCGAGATTGCAATACTCTCTGACGGCTACAATGTACAGGTAACTCGTAATCCCGGTGCAGATCATCGTCTTAAGAAACTTACCGATGTTGCTATCAAGTACACGCTTCAGCCAGAGCCTAACACTTGTGACAACACTAGGGATATTGAGATCTGCCGTATCAATTTCCGCTTCAACCATGCGATTGATATCAAGTGGGGAGTAGGTAACCTATTCAACACAGAATTCAAGCGATTCAAGGATGGTGAACTTCAGATTCACGACAATCGTCAGCAAGTGGAGGTAGAGCTCGGCAATATCTACAAGCTAGTAGAGCTAGAAAAGCCAGACAACATCTTGTGGGAGCAGCTACACCGTAAGTCTGGTGAACAGATCCTTGGTAAAGATCTAGAGATCAGCTATAAGATTGTAGGCAATAGTGTAATCAACGATTACGTTACCAATGGTATTCTTTCACTTGGTCCAGCTGGCAAGAAGCTAATCTGGAACAACAACACAACTTCAGGTGCACTCCAAGCTCCTATCAAGTTCAACGTTGCGCTGAAGATAATCTACGGTGACAAGCAAGGTAATGTAGACAAGGGACGCTACGAGTACGATCAGATGATCCCTGTACAGATTATGCCTACTTCTATCTGGAACAAGAATTAGTCTTCCTGAGGATTAAATTCTCAGAAATATAAACTCCCATTGGGGCGGCTCTCACTAAAGGGTCGCCCCAATGTTGTTTTCTACCCTTACACCATAAGCCATGGAGCTGGGGGTTTCTACACTTTTGTAAAAAACACACAAATCAATCGCTCCGAGATCTCGTAAGGAGAGTAACCTTATTGGAGAGTCTTCAGGTGACTCTATTGAAAATTGATGGGAAGACTTTTTAAGATTAGTGGACTAATCCCTTGCGATGTGTCCACTAATCCTCAAAGATTGATGGGAAGAAATACTTCAAAATCCGACACGAACAAATAAATCCACCTAGAGATCCAATATAAAAATTTGATTATCAATACCTTGGCAAACTATCGTTTTAGACAGTTGGCTTCACTAGACTGGGGCTAAGTACTTAAACAAGTATGAACGCAATCTAGAGCCTGCTAGGGGGCAAATACGAGGTCTTCCCTCTTTCGTCCAATCGCCTCCTCTTTTTCCCACCAATATTCTGAAATCTGATCTAAATGCTAAAAATCGGCATTGAGAGTCTTTACCTTCGTAATGTCATATTTCTTAAGGTTTATGCTGAGATTTACAGCTCCCCTAAGCGATGATACATATTTAGCCGACTAGGAGGCAATCGGCTAAATGGAAAAAATTATCTTTGTGTCAATCGATTATTATTCACCACTAATGATACAAAGTAGTTATGAAGAAAATCCTTCTTAGCCTGATCTGGGCAGCGACATTGCTTCTGGGGCAATCGGCTCATGCCGATGAGGGTATGTGGCTCATGCAGCAGCTAGGCAACCACTATCCAAAAATGAAAGAACGAGGACTCAAGCTCCAAGAGTATGATCTCTACAACCCCAATGGCAATTCCCTCAAAGATGCAGTCGTTATCTTCGATCGTGGTTGCACTGGGGAGGTTATTTCTAGTCAAGGCTTGGTACTGACCAATCATCACTGTGGCTACGATGCTATTCAAGCCCTTAGTTCAGTAGAGCATAACTATCTAGAAGACGGCTATTGGGCTCAGAGTTTGGAGCAAGAACTTCCGGCCAAGGGAGTTACCATTACCTTCATCGACAAAATCGAAGATGTAACCGACTACGTCAAGCGAGAACTCAAGAAAAATAAAAATCCTAATAGCATGGACTATCTCTCACCTAAGTATTTGGCTAATCTGGCAGCCAAACGAGTACGCAAGCTGCCTAAGGGTGTGGAGGTAGAGATCAAACAGTTCTACAACGGCAATCGCTATCTGATGTTCACCAAGAAGATCTATTCGGACGTTCGCTTGGTGGGTACACCACCCAGCTCTATCGGTAAGTTTGGGGCCGATACGGATAACTGGGCTTATCCTCGTCATTCGGGCGATTTCTCAATCTTCCGTATCTATGCCGATGCACAAGGTAATCCTGCCGACTACTCACCTAGCAACACACCTCTGCAAGCCAAACGCTGGTTCAACATCTCGACCAAGGGTGTAGAGCAAGGCGACTTTGCGATGATTATGGGCTTTCCCGGGCGCACCTATCGTTTCTTCTTGCCCGAAGAGGTAGACGAATGGAAACGAATCGACAATGATATCCGCATCCGTATGCGTGGTATCAGACAAGAAGTGATGCTCACTCAGATGCTCGCTGACCCCAAGATTAATATCATGTACGCAGCCAAATACGCTTATTCTCAGAATGGCTACAAGCGTGCGATCGGGGCGAACTGGGGCATTGAGGTGCGTAAGCTAGGTGACGCCAAGCGTAAGCAGATGGACGACCTACTGACTTGGGCAAACGAAAAGGGCGAAAGTAAATATTCGGAAGCTATCGAACAGATCCGAAGAGCCATTAAGCAAAGAGAAGAGCTACGACGCAGACTGTGGTATCTGACCGAAGGCATTGTACAGGGCATTGAGTACTCACATGTTCCCCACGCCAAGACAGACGAAGCAAAGGCTGACTATACGGAACTGAAACAAGGCTTTGAGAAATTCTTCACCTCTGACTATAGCCCAGAGGTCGATGCGAAAATCGCAAAGGCTCTACTCGATGAGTATTGCAGGCAAATTAAACCCGAGCATCAACCCGAAGCGATCCGTTTGGGGGTAGCCAAGTATGGTTCGGCCTCTGCTTATGTCGATTATCTATTTGCCAACTCGGTCTTTGCCTCAAAAGCAAAGTTCGAGCAGCTTATGAAGCAATCAAATGCTGAGATTGCGAAGACTTGGGCCTCAGATCCAATGAGTGCTTTCGCAAGCAGTGTGAGGCATGAGCTCAATAATCTACATAAAGCACTTGCGCCTTTTGACAATCCGATTAATCTCGCCCGCCGTGTGTATGTAGCAGGCCTGCTGGAGCAGCATGGAGATCAGAATCTCTGGCCCGATGCCAACTCGACACTACGCTTTACTTTCGGCAATGTCAAAGGCTACAGCCCCAAAGATGGCGTCTTCTATGAGCCTCAGACTTGGCTTAGCGGTGTGATGCAGAAGGAGGATCCTGCATCGTGGGAGTTTGCCGTTGCTCCACGGCTCAAAGAGATCTACCAAGAGAAAACATATGGTAAGGGAAATCGCTGGGCTGTAAAGCAGGCAGATGGCTCGTGGCGAATGCCCGTGAATATGTGTGCTACAACCCACACCACTGGCGGCAACTCTGGTAGTCCTGTCTTTGACGGAGCAGGCAACTTAATTGGGATTAACTTTGACCGTAACTGGGAGGGAGTCGGTGGCGATATCCAGTATCTACCCGACTATCAGCGTAGTATCATCTGTGACATTCGCTACATCTTAATGATCATCGAAGAGTATGGCAAGTGCCACCGACTACTTGACGAAATGAGTATTGTGAACTAAAGAATCAAATCTATCTGAGACAGCTACAAAGACTAAGGGGAGAAGAATCCATCGTGGTTCTCCTCCCCTTAATTATTGTGTGATACCTCTACCTATCGCTAGAGCTGACGAACGAGCTCAGCGAAGATGCGTCCCATCTTCTCGCTAGCGGCATTGGCGGCATCAATGACATCTTGAGCATCATTAACAAAGTCATCGGCAAAGTGATACCCCTCGTTAGTAATCACACTCATACCGAAGACACGCATACCAGCATGGCGAGCCACGATAACCTCTGGAACGGTACTCATGCCGATAGCACCACCGCCCACTTTACCCCAAAAAGCATATTCAGCAGGGGTTTCATACGAGGGGCCAGTGAGCCCAACGTAGACACCTTCCTTGACGGGAATGCCTAGCTCCTGAGTGATAGCCTTAGCTTTGGTAATAAACTCTCGGTCATAAGCACGAGTCATATCTGGAAATCGAGGCCCAAACATCTCCATATTAGGGCCAACTAGTGGGTTGGGCATATTGTTGATGTGATCACGAATGATCATTAGGTCACCTACCTTAAAAGTATTGTTGATCCCACCAGCAGCATTGGAAACAAGCAAGTTCTCAATGCCGAGTAGCTTCATCACACGTACAGGGAAGGTCACCTGCTCCATAGGGTAGCCCTCGTAGTAGTGGAAACGTCCCTGCATAGCTAGCACTGGTACTCCGTTGAGCATACCTACGATCAGATTCCCCTTGTGGCCTACGGCTGTAGAGTGTGCGAAGTGAGGGATCTGGGAGTAAGGAATGACGGTTGCTTCCTTCAGGTTGCCAGCAAGCTCGCCTAGACCGCTACCTAGAATAATAGCCGTCTTAGTTTCCTTGGGCAGACGAGAGGCCAAGAATGAGGCCGCCTCGTGGTAATGTTGTTCTTGCATCATAATTCAATGACTAATTATCTTGTAGAGCTTAGGGCTCCATTGTACTATTAAATACGAACTTACCACAAATGTACGACAAAAACCTAGACTTAGAAATACATCAGTCCACTAGTAGAACCGAGGATTTTCTTGCACAGAATACATCTCTATTATGGCAAAATTGACTTACTTTGATAACTCATTGGATAGATAAATCATAATACAAACCTCAGTATGAGATCGAAGCAATACATACTTGCCTTATTTATGATCTTGACAGTGTATCAAGGTCAAGAGCTACAAGCTCAGCCACTTGCTAGAGTAGCCCATTCCTCGCCAGTGGATTTGGTTAATCCTCTTGTCGGCACACTCAGTAGCTTCGAGCTTAGCTCGGGCAACACCTACCCCGTAATCTCCAGACCTTGGGGCATGAATAGCTGGACGCCTCAGACGGGCAAGATGGGAGATGGCTGGCAATATACCTACACAGCTACGAAAATTAGAGGCCTCAAGCAGACACACCAACCAAGCCCATGGATTAACGATTACGGACAGTTTGCACTACTCCCACAAGTAGGCGAGCGGCCGGTTTTTGACGAAGAGCAGAGGGCTTCGTGGTTCAGCCACAAGGCAGAGCTTGCTCGTCCTTATTGCTACGAGGTCTATTTGGCAGACTATGACACACGGGTTCGCCTAGCCCCTAGCGAGCGGGCTGTGGTCTTCGAGGTTGACTATCCTCAGACTTCGCTACCGCATCAGCGTTGGGTACTACTAGATGCTTTCGACTCGGGCAGTGAAATCAAACAACTAGACTCTTGTACACTTGTTGGTTTCAGCCGAAAAAATAGCGGTGGTGTCCCCGAAAACTTCCGCAATTACTTCATTGTTCGCTTCGAGGAGGCAATTGACAAAGCATATCTACATTCATCGGAGGGGAAATCTGGCACTCATGCTCAGATAGCTGTCAGCCTTAAAGCTACTGAGGCTCGATCTATAACCTTCCGTGTGGCCTCATCTTTCATCAGTCAGGCTCAGGCTCTACAAAATCTAGAAGAGGTCTTAGGAAAATCGTATCAAGACGTCCGTGACGAGGGACGCAACGAATGGAATAGGCTGATGCACCGTATCGAGGTGGAGGACGAGGAGGAGAAGAGCCGAACATTCTACTCCAACCTTTATCGCTCGATGCTTTTCCCTAGACGCTTCTACGAAATAACTCATCAGGGCGATACCCTACACTATAGCCCTTACAATGGGCAAGTTCTACCCGGATATATGTACACCGATACAGGCTTCTGGGATACGTTCCGCTCGCTCTTCCCTCTGGTCAATCTGGTCTTCCCCGAGGAGGGAGCCAAGATGCAAGAGGGGCTAATGAACGCATATCGAGAGAGTGGCTTCTTCCCTGAGTGGGCAAGTCCGGGACATAGAGACTGTATGGTGGGCAATAACTCTGCTTCTGTAGCGGCTGATGCCTATCTCAAAGGGCTAGGGCGTGTTAATACCAACGAACTAATTGCAGCGCTAGAGCATGGAGCCAATCATGTGCACCCAAGCATCAAGTCTACTGGACGACTAGGCTATGAGCACTACAATAGACTCGGCTATGTACCCTGCGATGTAGGCATCAATGAGAGTGCAGCACGCTCACTGGAGTATGCCTACAACGATTGGTGCATCTACCAAGTGCTTAAGCGAGCAGGCGCCAAGCCTGCTCTGCAACGGCTGTACAAGAAGCGTGCGATGAACTACAGAAATCTATTCGATACCGAAACGGGCTGGATGAGAGGACGTACACAAAAAGGACAATTCCAGACACCATTCTCGCCATTTAAGTGGGGTGATGCCTTCACCGAAGGCAATGCACTGCACTATACTTGGTCTGTCTTTCATGATGTACAGGGGCTGATCGACCTAATGGGAGGCGACGAGGCTTTTATCTCTAGGCTTGATAGTATCTTTGCCCTACCACCTATCTTCGACGACAGCTACTACGGCTTCGTTATCCATGAGATACGTGAAATGCAAATTATGGATATGGGGAACTATGCCCATGGCAATCAGCCTATCCAACACATGATCTACCTATACAACTATGCGGGCCAGCCTCATAAGGCTCAGCATTGGATTCGTCAAGTCATGCAGCGACTCTATAGCCATGCCCCCGATGGCTACTGTGGGGACGAAGACAACGGACAGACCTCAGCTTGGTATGTCTTCTCCGCCTTGGGCTTCTATCCGGTGACACCAGCCCTAGATCAATACGTGATCGGTGTACCGTACTTCCGCTCCATTCGGCTCAATCTACCCAATGGAAGGACAACAGTCATAGAAGCCAAAGGGGCAGAGTATCCATATATCCAGAGTGTTGAGCGCAACGGCATACCATATAACAAGACGTACGTACAGTACCAAGATCTACTAGAGGGGGGGCGGTATATCTTCACTCTTGGGGCAAAGCCCTCATCTTGGGGTACTAACCCAGAAGCTCGCCCCTACTCGTTCTCCCGAGAGGCGACGAAATAGGTTGTAGCCGATAGTACAAAAAGAGCGTATCCTAAGTCGCTTGGTACTGTACCAACTGACTTAGGATACGCTCTTTTTATGCTCGGGACTAGCTCTATTAGAGCAGTCCGTCGATCTTCTGCTTGTAAGCGTCCTTACTCTGTGCGCCTACGAGCTTGTCTACGAGTTCGCCATTCTTGAAGAATAGAACTGTAGGAATGTTGCGAACGCCGAAACGACCGGGTAGATCGCTATTAGCGTCTACATCGCACTTGCCGATATTGGCTTTGCCTGCGTACTCAGACGATAACTCGTCGATGATTGGCCCAACCATTTGGCAAGGACCGCACCATGTAGCCCAGAAGTCTACAACTAGTGGCTTACCCTCGGCTACTAGAGCCTCGAAGTTCTGATCTGTGATTTGTAGTGCCATAATCTTAATTAAATATGTTTGATTAGTAAATGATCTTGCTCGGTGCCTAGCGAACAGAGAATCCTAGCTCATGCTGTAGGCAGAAGTCGAGTAATTCGTTCGTTGCCCCTACCATCTGTCTGTCGTAGGCAAAGTTGATTTCCATACCTTGTATAGGGTCCGCAACCTTTATTGATAACATTGCCTTACCTGTATTGTTCGCTAGGAGCTGGGATAGCTCCTCTACGAGCGTTTCGTCGAGTTTATTTACTGGGATGGTTACCTCTACCTGCTCGACGATGCGGTCATACACCTCGTTGAGCAGCTCGATTTTCTGCACCTGCATCTCCAGCTCGCTAGGGTTATATGGGCGAGCCTGTACGGTGGCGTGAATGAGTACGAATAGGCCCTCTTGGAAGAAATTAGCTTGGTTAATGTAGCTCTGCCCGAAAAGTGCAAACTCAGTCGTACCCATCGTATCTTCGATAGTCAGCCTGCCATAATTAGCCCCTTTCTTAGTTACCCCTTTATATACCCGTGACACCACACCGCCGAAAAGCAGTCTGCGTCCCTCGCCAAGCAAATCTATGTCCGCCAGATCGAGAGTAGATACATTGCAGTAGTGCTCTAGGATCACACGATATGGAGCGAGTGGGTTGGACGAAAGATATAGCCCCACCAAATCTCGCTCTCTACCTAATCTCTCAAGCTCACTATAGCCGTCGGAGAGTGTCGGAGGCATAGGCTTAGGGATCTGCATACCTTCGTCATCATCGCCAAAGAGCGAATTGGCCTGTAGGTGTCGCTCCTCCTGTACGAGCCCTCCGTAGCGTACTAGGGCTGCAAGGAAGTGCTCATCTTTGGCCTCGGACTGAGGCTCTATATAGGCCTCTCGCTCGATGCCAAAGCTATCGAATGCCCCAGAGAAGATGAGGCTCTCAAGCGTTTTCTTGTTGCAAGACGAGAGGTCGATGCGCTCCATGAAGTCATAGATATCCTTGTAGGGGCCGTGCTCCTCTCTCTCTCTAATGATGTTGTCCACCGCTGACGTACTCACACCCTTGATAGCACTTAGGCCGAAGCGAATATGTCCGTACTTATTAACGGAGAATTTCTGATCCGACTCATTGATATCTGGCACGAGTACTTTGATGCCCATGGACTTACACTCGTCCATAAGCTTGGTAATTTCGGAGATATTGTTGAGGTTGCGGCTTAGGGCACCTGCCATATATTCGCTCGGGTAGTTGGCCTTGAGGTAAGCCGTCTGATAGGCGACCCAGCTGTAGCAGGTGGCGTGGCTCTTGTTGAAGGCATAGCTGGCGAACTTAGCCCAGTCTGCCCAAATCTTCTCGAGCTTGTCGGTGGGGTGGCCGTTGACTTTACCTCCCTCGAGGAACTTAGTCCTTAGGGCTGCCATCTTATCCTCCAGCTTCTTACCCATCGCCTTGCGCAGGTTATCCGACTCGCCTCGAGTAAAGCCTGCGATCTCACGTGAGAGCAACATGACCTGCTCCTGATAGACCGTGATACCGTAGGTGTCCTTGAGATAACGCTCCATACAAGGCAAGTCGTAGGTAATCGCCGAGCGTCCATGCTTACGATTGACGAAGTCAGGGATATACTCCATAGGGCCGGGGCGATAGAGCGCATTCATCGCAATCAAGTCCTCAAAGGTCGTGGGCTGTAGGTCACGCAGATACTTCTGCATACCAGCCGACTCGAACTGAAAGGTCCCAACCGTCTTGCCGTCGCTATAGAGCTGATAGGTCTTGGCATCGTCAAGAGGAATACGATCGATGTCTATCTCTATGTCGTGCCGTTTCTTAATGTTGAGTAGTGCCTCCTTGAGGATTGAGAGGGTTTTAAGCCCAAGGAAGTCCATCTTGATGAGCCCCGTTTCCTCAATCACAGAGCCCTCGTACTGCGTCACGAGTAGCTCCTCACCAGTGGCCTTGTCGCTGGCAGTGCTGATGGGCACAATGTCACTGATATCCGTCTTGCCGATAATGATTCCGCAAGCATGCACGCCTGTATTGCGTACATTACCCTCAAGCATCTGGGCATATTTGAGCGTGTCGAACTCAATAGGGTTCGAGCTAAGAGAGGCCTTCTTCAGCTCGGGAACATACTCGATAGCTTCCTTTAGGGTCACTTTCTTCACTCCTGGTATCTTGTCGGGCACGAGCTTGGCTAGTCGATCACTCTCAGAGAGCGGCAGACGCTGTACACGTGCCACGTCTTTGATGCTACTCTTAGTGGCCATAGTGCCGTAGGTGATGATATGCGCCACGCGATCTTTGCCATACTTCTCTGTCACCCATTTGAGAATATCGCCTCGGCCGTCATCGTCGAAGTCAATATCAATATCGGGCATAGAGATACGGTCGGGATTGAGAAATCGCTCGAATAGGAGGTCATATTTGATTGGATCGATATCAGTGATATTGAGGCAATAGGCCACAGCAGAACCAGCAGCAGAGCCACGCCCCGGCCCAACAAATACCCCCATAGCACGTGCCGCTGCAATGAAGTCCTGTACGATAAGGAAGTAACCGGGGAAACCCATGTTCTTAATCGTGTCTAGCTCGAAGTCTATGCGTTCTCGCACTTCATTTGTCAGCCCTTCCTGACCATACTTACGCTCTGCTCCTATATAAGTTAGATGACGCAGATAGGCATTGGCATCCTCGAAGCCGTCGGGGATCGGGAAGTCAGGCATCAGAGCCTCGTGGTCGATGCTGTAGAACTCTACCTTGTCTAGAATATCCTTGGTACGTGCTAGAGTCTCTGGCACATCGGCAAAGATTTGGTTCATCTCCGCTGTCGTCTTGAGCCACTCCTGCTTGGAGTAGCGCATACGCTTGGGGTCGTTGAGGTCTTTGCCCGTGCTTAGGCAGATCAGTCTGTCGTGGGCCTCGGCGTCCTCTTCGTTGGTAAAGTGTACATCATTGGTTGCTATGACAGGTACACCAAGCCTTTCTCCCAGCTCTAGAATGACGCTATTGACCTTGACCTGCTCCTCGTAGACAGAGCTATTACCTAGAGGGTTATCCGTTTTGTGTCGCTGTATTTCTAGATAGAAGTCCTCTCCGAATAGCTCTTTGAACCACAGGATACTCTTCTCCGCCTCATCAATACGCCCATTCATAATGTGCTGAGGGATTTCACCGCCCAGACAAGCCGAGGAAACGATGATACCCTCGTGATACTTCTCGAGTAGCTCCTTGTCGATACGTGGGCGGTAGTAGTAGCCTTCCGTCCACGAGTGCGAAACCATCTTGATGAGGTTCTTGTAGCCCGTCAGATTCTTGGCCAGTAGTACCAAGTGCCAGCCACTACTATCGACCGAGCGACTTGGCTTGTAGGGGTCTTGAGCATTGGCGTCTTTGTCGAAGCGGCGACGACGAGCGCAGTAGGCCTCGCACCCGAGGATTGGCTTGAATAGCTTCTGCTCAGTCGCCGCAAGGGAAACCTCTAGCTCCTCAATGAGCTTGATATCGTCTGGTGTAGGGGTCTCTAGAGCCTTCATAGCCGAGAGCTCCTGCTTGATTTTTTTGATGGATTTCTGCGTGTCGGAGTTTTTCTTCTGAACGTAGTTGTAGAACTCCTTAATCCCAAACATAGCACCATGGTCAGTCAATGCTATGCCCGGCATTCCATCTTTCATAGCCTTGTCTACAAGGCCTGCTATCGAGGCTTGTCCGTCTAGTAACGAGTATTGAGAATGTACGTGTAAGTGTACGAAGGGAGTCATTGTCTAATATCCTTTTTATAGCCTAGCAAAGATAGCTCATTTTAATATGTTTGTATAATGGCGACAATACTGACCATTAAAGCCCAAGAAGAGCCCTCAACTGAACGAATCTAAGATTTAATATGAAGTCAATACGAGCTTATAACCGCCAGAGGTTATTTCTCCACACCCAATCAACTTGATTTTAGGCCTCCACTCCTCTACCTTTTTAGTTAAGGAATGTAAAGGAATTACGCTTAGATTTTAGAAAGTATGGGAGCTATTTATAAAGGTTCGCAAAGCAATTCGGGAAGATTAATGGGAAGTTCTTTTCGGATTGGTGGGCTAATCCTCCAAGGTATGTCCACCAATTCGAATAGATTGATGGGAAGAAATTCTGAAATTTGCTCTTCGCCTAGATAAAATAGTCCTAAATGTGATTTTATCTATTTGATTATTAGACATCTAAAAAGATGCGTTTTAAGCGGCTGTTTTCATTCGGCTGGAGCTAAGTGCCCAAACGAGGTCGAACTCAATCTAGAGCCTTCTAGGGGGCAAATACTAAGCGTATCCTCCTTTAGCCCTCCCTACCCTAAGTTTCTCATTAACATTCTGAAATTTGAGCGAAAATATAAATTATAGACTAGGTTTGGCTGAGGGCTCTTCTTGGGCCTTAATGGTCAGTATTGTCGCCATTGTAGAAACATAATTTAAATAGGCTATCTTTGCAGTGTTCAATCAAAATTTTAACTTTATGAAAAAACAATTCCTCTTTTTCGGGTGCTTGGCTCTTCCTCTGGTGGGATATGCCCAAGGCTCTAGTACCCATTTGGATAGTATTCAGCATCTAGATGAGGTTTTGGTACAAGCTCAGAGAAATATACCTCTAGCAAGTACTAGCAAGATCCCTGCTCCACAACGTGAAATCCCTGTTTCTATGACGGCTATTACAAGAGGTCAGCTACAGGAGTTCAACCTCAACAACCTTGTTCAAGCCACTAAGCATGTCCCTAATATGCGTTCAATGCACACCTATGGTGCGTTCCAACGCTTCTATATGCGAGGCTTCTCCAATGTCGTTGTGCTCAACGATGGCATGAGAGATGACCGTCATGCTTGGTACAGCTCGGCTCCCTCTACCTCTCTAGCCTCAGTAGAGCGTATTGAGGTGATCCGTGGTGCTTCGTCAATGACAGTAGGTCACAATGCCCTTGGCGGTGTCATCAATGTCATTCGTAAGAAACCCACAGAGGCGACTCGTGTCAATGCGCGTGCATCGTATGGTAGCTGGGGAACCTACCAGCTAGAGGCAGGTGCGGGCGGACGTATCACCGAGGGCCTAACCTTCCGCACCGACTTCGGCACGGGTTACAGCGAGGGGTGGCGCCACACGCAAGATCGCTTCGTCAATGGGCATCTGTCGCTCAACTACAAAGTAAACCCACGCAATGAGCTAAGCCTGATGCTGCTGGCTAACGAAGATATGTACAAGGGAGATCCCGGGCGACCACATATGCCTGCCGATATCTACGATGCCCAAACCAACAAGCTGCTCTACAAGCGTGGCGATGCGCCTCTTGGAGGAGATAGACGCACCCACTATGGCGACCCCATCGACCATCTAGGGCACAAAAACCTGACGACTTCGCTCAAATGGCAATCCAAGCTAGGGGGATCATGGGAGCTTACCGAGTATGCCTCTTACTTCCACGACGATGTCCGATATTTCCAGACCGAGGACCTCATGTATCAGGAGTCTTCTACGCCTACCAAATACTACAAGATTGGTCAAAATAATGAAAAGGTGTACATGGATCTTGATAAGGTGAAGAGAGGATATTTTGCTTTTGACTATCAGACCAAAATCCTGCAGAACCAACTTGAGCTCACGGGTAAGATCACTTCGGGACAAACGCAACATAACCTACTCTTTGGATACGCACTTACATATACAGATATGCCACGCTTTCAAGGCCTGAAGCTAACTGGTGCAGGCAAGGACGCCTTCGTTTCTGTGGATCGCCCCATACTCAATCAGGGTAGTCTCGACCCTCAGTACACGGGGCAACGTATCCAGAGTGAGCTGCTCAATGGTCTATACGTGCAAGACTATATGCGCTGGGGGAAACTGGCTGCACTTGCAGGACTACGCCTTGATGTCTATAATCGCTCCTTCCAGATGGCGAAAACGGACGACAAGACCATTCTAAGCAAGGGTGATGTATTCCGAACCAACTATCTAGCCTTTACCTATCGCCTTGGCTTGCTGTATGATATTAGCAAGGAGCTCAATGTCTATGCGTCAGTGTCCAACTTCTTCAAACCCACTCGTACGCAGCCACAAGACAACCGCATCTATCTAGATAGTCGAGGCAATGAGATTAAGCCCGGTAATAGCGACATCTTTTCTCCAGAGAGCGCTATCCAGTACGAGGCTGGGGCACGCCTACAGCTGGGACGTATGCTAGAGGCCAACCTTGCAGGCTTCTATATTATCAAGGAGAATATGGTTGCCAATCTTGGAAAAAAAGACAACAAGAATGTGTCGGGACAGATCGGTCGTGCTAGCTCTATGGGGGCAGAGCTAGACCTTACCTTCAAGCCCGCCAAGAGCCTAGAGTTTATGGGTGCGTATGGGCTGACTATAGCCAAGAGCGAGAAATATGCGTTTGAGAATAGTGACTATGCCAATAAGCTGGCTGGTAAGTTCCTCGATCGTATCCCGATGCATACAGCTAACCTTTGGTCTTTTTACTCACGTCCTTTGGGAGCAGAGAGCAAGTTCCGTCTAGGACTCGGAGTAGAGTATTCGGACAAGGTGTATGCCGATGCTTCCAATCAATTTGTCTTCCCCGCCTATACGCTACTCAATGCCCTAGTGAGCTACCAGTACAGCCACTGGAAGATTCAGCTCAATGCCAACAATCTCACCGATCAGGAGTACTACGTTACCTCGGTAAATACGACGGGCTATATCCCCTCTCCCGGCAGAGGCTTTACTTGCTCGGTTAGCTACGAGTTCTAGTTCTACTCTGGCGTATGAAACAGAGGCGGTGTATCGAGGGACAACCCTTGGTGCATCGCCTCTCTCTTTACTCCTGAATTGATTGGATAGGCTGGGAGGCCTTGTCTTGTAGTGCGTTGTGTTGGTCTGTGATCTAACTGATATTGTTTTTATTCGTAGAGCTTATACACCAATATTTCTGTATTGTGTTAGTATTAGTACCTTTGCAGGGTATGTGTAGACAATATCAACTATAATATCATAGATAAGAGATGGAACAGAATGAATTGCTCTTGCAGGTAAGAGCCAAGGCTCAGAGCTGGCTAGCACCTAGCTACGACGAAGCAACTCGCCAAATGGTAGAGGCGTTGCTCGCCAATGAAGACACTACGGACCTCATCGAGGCTTTCTATAAGGATCTAGAGTTTGGTACAGGTGGTCTGCGTGGCATCATGGGTGTAGGCTCCAACCGCATGAACCGCTACACAGTGGGCGCAGCTACTCAGGGGCTAGCCAACTACCTCAAGCAGGAGTTCTCTCACTTGCCACAGATTTCGGTGGCTATTGGGCACGACTGCCGCAACAATAGTCCGCTATTCGCACGTATCACAGCTGAGATTTTCTCGGCCAATGGCATCAAGGTTTATCTCTTCGAGAGCCTGCGCCCTACGCCTGAGGTATCCTTCGCAATCCGAGAACTCGGCTGTCAGAGTGGTGTTATGATCACAGCCAGCCACAACCCCAAGGAATACAACGGCTACAAGGCCTATTGGAGCGATGGCGCACAGATCATCGCCCCACATGACAACAATATCATCGCCGAAGTCAATAAGATTCGCCGCGTAGAGGATATCAAGTTTACTCCCAACGAGAGCCTCATAGAGCTACTTGGTGAGGAGATGGACAAGAAGTTCGTAGAGCGTGTAGCAGGGCTATGCCTCGCCAAGGACTCGGTAGCACGCCACAAAGACCTCAAAATCGTCTACACGCCTATCCACGGAACAGGAGTAGAGATGATCCCACGCACGCTCCGTGCTATTGGCTTCGAGAACATCATCAATGTACCCGAGCAAGATGTGGTAAGTGGCGACTTCCCAACAGTGCACTCACCCAACCCCGAGGAGCCAGCGGCTCTAGAGATGGCTATTCGCAAGGCCGAGGAAACGGGGGCAGATATTGTTTTGGCCTCAGACCCAGACGCAGACCGTCTAGGGGCTGCCGTGCGTGACAACGAAGGCAAGATGGTGCTGGTCAATGGCAATGATATGTGTGCTATGCTCACCTACTACGCTATCGCTCAGCGTAAGCAGGCTGGTACCCTCTCGCCCAAGGACTATGTAGTCAAGACTATCGTAACCACTGAGCTAATCAAGGCTATTGCAGACAAGAATGAAGTACCTATGTTCGACTGCTACACGGGTTTCAAGTGGATTGCAGATGTAATCCGCAAAAATGAAGGCAAGATGAACTACATTGGTGGTGGCGAGGAGAGCTATGGTTACCTAAGAGAAGACTTTATTCGTGATAAGAGCTCGGTATCGGCATGCGCCATGTTCTGTGAGATGGCGGCTTGGGCCCTAGACAAGGGGCTCACGGTCTACCAACTACTACAGCAGATCTACCTAGAGTACGGTCTATACAAGGAGCAGGGCATCAGTGTCGTGCGCAAGGGTAAGAGCGGAGCCGAGGAGATCGAGGCAATGATGAAGAACTATCGTGAAAACCCAATGGCTACACTGGGCGGTAGCCGTGTAGTAGAAGTCCTTGACTATGCCAAGCTTGAGGGGCGTTGGATCGACAAGGGCGAGGTATTCAGCCTAGATATGCCCACGACAAGCAATGTGCTACAGTACAAGACGGAGGACGGCACCAAGGTATCTATCCGCCCCTCTGGCACAGAGCCTAAGATCAAGTTCTACATCGGTGTGCGTGGTGATGTCAATATGCTAGAGGAGCTTCCTGCTGCTCAGCAGGCTTGCCTAGACAAGATCGCACAAATCCGCACCGAGCTGGGGATCTAGTCGTGTCATTATACTTCAATTGATAATAAATCCTTTCTTCCTCCCTCGTTGATATGAATCTTTCCAATTCGTATTATGAATCTTTGATTCCCGTTATACCTCAAGGGCTTAGTATCCCCAAAGTAATTTATCAGGTTGGCAAAAATAGAGATGAACTTCATCCTATGGTTGTCGAAAACATTGCCTATTTGAAACAAATCAATCCTACGTGGAGCTATACGTTCTTTGATAACATAACTATGGAAGATTTTATTCGGGAAGAATATGGAGCAAAAGTTTTGGAATACTATAAGCGTATTGAGTCTAAGTATGGGGCGGCACGTGCAGACCTTTTCCGTTACCTACTGATATACAAAAAAGGAGGTGTTTATTTAGATCTTAAATCATCAGTTTCAAGGCCATTAAATGAGATAATACATACTCAAGACAAATATATTCTTTGTCATTGGGATAACTCCCCAAGCAGCAAGCATGCTGGTGCTGGCATGCACGCCGAACTATTGGATTCACTTCCGAGGGGGGAGTATCAACAATTTCAGATTTGTGCTGTAGCTGGTCATCCGTTTTTGCGGTCTGTTGTTATAGATGTACTCAAAAATATTGATTCGTATAATGTTTTCAAGCACGGCGTTGGTACTATGGGGGTCTATCGCATTACAGGTCCTATAACCTACTCAAAATCGATTATTAAGATTTTTGAAGACTTCAAAAATGAAGCTCGGGTTATAGATAATGCTATAGAGGATAGTGGGTTTATTTATAGTATTTTTGAGCACATTGGACATAACGCTCATAGAGAGTTGACAAACTCTATTTACTACAAGCAAGTACTTCCTATTGTTTCGGAATCTTCTCGTTGGCGTTGGGCTGTTTATAATACTTATCGTAAACTGTGGTATAGTTTACATGGACTAAGTAAAAAGATCGGGATTCACAGTTTTTTGAAAAAACACTGGGGAGGTAAGGTCGAAGCACCTTAATGGTATTTGTTGAATTTGTAAGATAATTTAATGGGTTATCAGTTTAGAATGATTGCCAAGACACTCCACTCGCTGGAGGAAGTATTGGCCAAAGAAATACAAGAATTAGGCGCCACGGACATTGAGATCGGGCGACGTATGGTTTCCTTCGTAGGGGACAAAGCAATGTTGTACAAGGCTAATCTTCGCTTGCGTACGGCTCTACGTATCCTCAAACCCGTCTACACCTTCAAAGCTAGCAACCCAGACGAGCTTTACGAGGCGCTTAGCCGATTTGACTGGACGACTATCATGACGGGGCGGCAGACCTTCTCGGTCGATACGACCGTTTACTCCGACGACTTCACGCATAGTAAATATGTAGGCTACCGGTGTAAAGATGCTATCGTAGACTTTTTCCGAGCCAAAGACGGTACACGTCCGTCTGTCCGTCTAGACAATCCCGATATTTACCTCAACGTACACATCGCTAATAGAGAGGTAACGCTCTCTCTCGATAGCTCAGGCGAGAGTTTGCACAAGCGTGGCTACCGTGCGGTGCAGACTGATGCTCCGATCAATGAAGTCTTGGCCGCAGGTATCCTACTGATGGCTGGCTGGCAGGGAGAAACGAATCTGATCGACCCAATGTGTGGCTCGGGGACATTCCTCATAGAGGCAGCTCTTATCGCTCGCAACATAGCACCCGGTATCTATCGCTCAGGTTTCGCCTTCGAGCGCTGGCTAGACTATGATGCGGCACTCTTTGACGCCCTCTACAACGATGATAGTGACGAGCGAGAGTTTACACACCGCATCTATGGCTCGGATATTCTGCCTCATGCGATCGAGGTTGCCAAGCGAAACGTAGCACGTGCTGGCGTTGGTCGATACGTAGAGCTAGATGTAATGCCTCTTCAGGAGCGCCCTCAACCCACGGAACCAGCGCTTATCGTGATGAATCCACCCTATGGAGAGCGGCTTCGCCTGACGGATCCTGAGGCTCTATATGCTATGATTGGGGAGCGGCTCAAGCACAACTTCTCAGGCTGTACGGCTTGGATCATAGCCTATAAGACAGAACACTTCGACCACATTGGCCTAAGACAGAACAGACGAGTGGAGCTAATGAACGGATCACTTGAGTGCGAGCTGCGTGGCTACGAACTATTCTCTGGCAAACGAGAGGACTACAAGAGCCGCCCCCGTGAGCCACGCTTCCCCAAACAGAGAGAAACGACCTCGGGCACTACTCAGCGACAAAGAGAGGATCGCTCAGAGCGTCCGCCTAGAAGCGCTAAGCCTAGAGGAGAAGAGCAGAAGACAGGTCGGTTTAGGTCAGACAGACCAAGCCGTGGCCAATCTACCTCTGAACGCAAGCCAAGCAGCAGTCAAAGCGAACGTATAGGTGAGAGTAAGCACAAGAAGGGACAGACACTATGGCCTAGCGATCGCTTCCGTTTCAAGGACGAGGAGGGACGTGAGCGTCGTCGTCCGCCTCGTCAACAGGCATTCCAAGTCTTCAAGTCTGAAGATAAGCAAAACTAAACTGCCACTACAAATAGATAAGACCACTAGGAGAGGCTTATGAAACCCTCTTCTAGTGGTCTTTTTACGTTCTGTCAATTGATCCTCTAGGAGACTATTGCGCAATGCACCGCTCAAAGTTTCTTGTATCTTTCTCGGTGTTTTTTGCGTGTTTGAGCGGCTTGGGGAGCCTTGAATACTATCCCCC
>NZ_JRAR01000060.1:0-80916 GCF_000768935.1 Porphyromonas sp. COT-290 OH860
GTGAATTTAATCTTCCTCTTTCGGAAGCTACCTGCTTCGACAGCGTGTTTATGAGCCTTTAAGGGGCGGTAGTCCTGAAGCTCTCCTAAACGACGTATCTCCCGAGAAATCGTACTTTTGTGCACACTAAGAATTTGCGCAATTTCAGTGACAGATTTGCCGAGTCCAATGCAATTAGCAATGGTCTTTCTATTGTCCAAAGTGAGTCGTTTGTACTTTGTTCTTTCCATTTCAACATCAAAGCTATGAACGATTTTTGACAGGTGGCGGGCTAGCCCGCCACCTGTCGTTCTTATAACCATAGTGTTGCGTTAGAAAATGGAAAGTACANCAACATCAAAGCTATGAACGATTTTTGACAGGTGGCGGGCTAGCCCGCCACCTGTCGTTCTTATAACCATAGTGTTGCGTTAGAAAATGGAAAGTACAGAATGAACTAGCCCCCAGAGCTTACGCATTAAATAAGGCCTTGCTATCTTGAGAGCATTCTGCCTCCCAAGAAGATGCAAAATACAATGGGAGAGAAAGTCTCAAAAGTTTATTTTTGAGTCGCTTAGTCATCTATTTGTACAGAATTGTATTATTTTTGTCGTATAAAGCAGACTATCCTAGCATCGGCTTGGGAAAAGATTTGCTATGAAGTTTCAATTTATAACGACTAAACAGATGAGGCTATACACACTGCTAGCCCTGCTTTTGCTTCTGACTTATCACGGTTTTGCTCAAACAGGTATCATACAGGGACGTGTTTTCAACGACAAGAACAACGAACCTCTCGAGTTCGCTACGGTACAAGTACAGGGTACAACGCTCGGTACGACGACTTCTCTAGAGGGGACCTTCACAATCAAGGGCATCAAACCGGGCTTCTGCAAGGTGGTAGTCAGTATGATCGGCTTCGAAACCACAATCTCGGAGGAGCTACAAGTCATGGGCAACCAAACAACCTTTGTAGACATCATGGTTAGCGAAGCCTCCACGATGCTGCGTGAGGTGTTCGTTCGTCCCAATCTACTACTTAGACCTACGGAGAGCCCTCTCTCCGTCCTCACACTCGGTGTCCAGCAGATCGAGAAGAGTGCTGGAGCCAACCGAGATGTCTCCAAGCTAGTGCAGACGCTACCCGGCGTAGGGGCGACGGCTCCCAATCGCAATGACCTCATCGTGCGTGGTGGGGGACCTGCGGAGAATGTTTTTTACCTCGATGGCATCGAGATCCCAGTGATCAATCACTTCGCTACTCAAGGCGCCTCGGGGGGCGTGGTCGGCATCATCAATCCCGACTTCGTGCGCGAGATCAGCTTCTACACGGGAGCTTTCCCAGCCAGTAGACCCAATACTCTGAGCTCGGTGATGGAGATCAAACAAAAAGACGGTAGCAAAGACAAGATACACACCAAGGTAGCCATAGGAGCATCGGACGCAGGAGTGACCCTAGACGGCCCTATCGGCAAAGACGCCTCCTTCATCGTGTCTGCTAGACAGTCCTATCTACAATGGCTGTTTAAGCTAATTGGACTACCATTCTTGCCGACTTACAATGACTTCCAAGCCAAATACAAATGGCGCATCAATGCTCACAACGAGATTACGGTCATTGGTCTAGGGGCTATCGACAAGATGCGCCTGAACCGAAATCTGGAGCAAACGGGGACAGAGGCACAGAAGTATCTACTGAGCTATCTGCCCGAGTACAACCAATGGAACTATACTTTTGGGCTTGTCTACAAGCACTACGGCAAACGCTTCGTAGATAGCTGGATCCTAAGTCGCAATATGATGCGTAACGGCGGAGTGAAGCACAAGGGTAACGACAAGTCTGCACCCAAAATATCGGACTATCAATCGGACGAAGCCGAGATCAAACTACGCTACGAGCGCAACTACACGACACTACCGTTTAAGCTCAATCTAGGGGCAGGCATCAAGTACAGCAGCTACATCAATGACGTCTATCGCCTAAAGTTTGCCTCGGGACGAGTTATACCCTTTGAGTATCGCAGCCATATAGATCTATTCTCCTACCAAGCCTTCGCACAAGCGTCGGATCAGTACCTAGACGATCGCCTCAAGGTGTCGCTAGGGGTAAATATGGTCGGGAATACATTTACGGCCAGTATGAGCAACCCACTCAAGCAGATATCTCCTAGGCTCTCGCTATCGTATGCCTTCTCCGAAGATCTAGATATCAATGCCAATGTAGGTCGCTACGCCATGCCTCCCTCCTACACAACTATGGGATACAAAAACGCCGAGGGCATCTACGTCAATCGCAGTGATATGCTCAAGTACATTACCTCCAATCAGGCGATTGTGGGTATGGAGTACCACCCGGGCGACTTCCTTCGCTTCTCGGTAGAGGGCTTCTATAAGCAATATAGCCAATACCCAATCTCTTTGGCCGACGGCATTAGTCTAGCGAGCAAGGGTGTGGACTATGGGCAGGTAGGCGATGAGGCAGTTATTTCCACGGGTGAGGGCAGAGCCTATGGTATGGAGGCAGTGGCCAAGCTCATGAGCTGGCGCAACATTGACTTAACAGCCTCGTACACCCTCTTCTGGAGTGAGTTTACAGACAAGAAAGGCACCTATCGCCCCTCCTCTTGGGATACGAGGCATATCCTCAACCTCACCACAAGCTACAAGCTACCCAAAGGGTGGTATCTCTCGGCACGCTGGCGATATATCGGCGGAGCCCCCTACTCTCCCATTGATATGGAGCGATCCACCGACAAGGCCGCTTGGTCTATCACCAACCAAGCCTACACAGACTATGAGCGATTCAATACGTTGCGCCTAGATGATGCTCATCAGCTAGACGTGCGTCTGGACAAAGAGTTCTACTTCAAGCGCTGGATGCTCAACCTCTATGTTGATGTGCAGAATGCCTATCTAAGCAATACACCTTCGGAGCCTATATATACCAATCGGGATACTCAAGGACGTGTGATGGACGACCCCAATTCGCCCCAAACCAAACAGCTACTGCGCCCCTTGGTCTACTATAGCGGTACGCTTCTACCCACGGTAGGCATTATGGTCAAGTTCTAAGACTCCTTGGGGGCCACGAGCATAGAGCCGATTGGGGTATAAACTTCATCGAAATTGTAAAATTTATCACATCTATCTCTCTGCTCTGCATCTCGATTGACAGGGCTATGTAGAGAAATCTATGGGAAGACTTTTTTGGATTGTAGGACTAATCTCTGGCGATTAGTCCTACAATCCAAAAAGATTGATGGGAAGAAAATACCAAAACCTAGCCTAGCATATATCAGCCCAGCCCTCAAAAAGACTATACCTCTAAAAACAAGCTACTTACAAAAACCTCATTTAAGCGGTTATCTACACCTCGATGGCAGCAGAGTGTCCCAATAGGGGTCGTGCCCGTGTAGAGCCTGCTAGGGGGCAAATACACGATTTGCCTTTTTTCGTCCAATAAATCTATCGAGTCATTCGGGCTACTCAAACGTAAGTGATAAATGTAAAAATCTGAATACATCTATTTGCCTGCACGGCTCATCTTGGTGATTTGTCTAACTTTGTACCTAGAGCAAAATAAGACTACACTGCAAGTATGAAAGAAATGACCTACGCCGAGGCATCGCAGCGCCTCGAGGTGATTGTGCGTCGCATCGAGCACGAAAGCCCCGATGTAGACGAGCTAACTAAACTCGTGGCCGAGGCCGTGAAGCTAACAAAGTTCTGCCGAGAGAAACTCACCAAAGCAGACAAACAGCTAGCCGACCTGATGGCTCAGCTAGAAGATAATAACGAATAGGCCATGCAAGCGAGGTACGCTATCGTCGTAGCTGGCGGGCAAGGGCTACGCATGGGCACCGATATCCCCAAGCAGTTCCTCCTCCTAGGCGGGAGGCCTGTGCTGATGCACACGCTAGAGCAGTTCGCTGGGTGCGAGCAGATCACGCTAGCACTCCCCGAGGGACAGATCGACTACTGGCACGAGCTATGTCGCCAGCACGACTTTGGCCTCGAACATCGTATCTGCTTGGGCGGGGCTACGAGGTTCCACTCCGTACAGAATGCCCTACAAACGCTACAAGGCAAGTCGGGTTGCGTGGCCGTACACGACGGTGTGCGCCCTTTCGTTCATAAGTCCGTGATCGATGCTTGCTTTGCCGAGGCCGAGCGCAGTGGCGCTGCTCTACCATATATTGCCGTCACCGACAGCCTCAGACAGCTTACAACGACTAGCTCCAAGGCTGTACCTCGAAGCGAATTTGTCGCCGTCCAGACCCCACAGGTCTTCGACCTAGGACGGCTCATTACGGCCTATCGTCAGGATTTCTCCCCCACCTTCACAGACGATGCCTCGGTCTACGAGGCGGCTAGGCTAGGCGAGATCGCGCTAGTAGAGGGGAATGTGGAGAACATCAAAATAACTAGTCCGCAAGACCTTGCTACCGCCGAGTATATCCTAGGCAAACAGCTGTAACCCTCAGCCTACCCTATGGTGCAGATATTCGCGACACCCCTAACCTACCTGCCCGGCGTAGGGCCCAAACGTGCCGAGATACTGGCACGTGATCTAGAGCTGTACACCTATCTCGATCTGCTGCACTACTTCCCCTACAAATACATCGACCGCAGTCGCTTCTATAAGGTACGAGAGATCCGCCCAGATATGCCCTACATTCAGCTCAGAGGCTATATACGAGAGTGGAGAGATGTAGGCGAGGGACGCAAGAAAAGGCTCGTGGGTGTCTTCTACGACGATACTGGCTGGGTCGAGCTAACGTGGTTCAGAGGACAGAGTACTATTGAGAAGATGTACACCCTAGGGCGAGAGTACATCATCTTCGGCAAACCTAGCTACTACAATGGGGTCTTCAGTATTCCTCACCCAGAGATCGACGACGTCAGCAAGGCCGATAGCATCTCGGGCGGACTAGTACCTATGTACAACACCAGCGAGAAAATGAAAAGCTCTGGGCTAAGCAATAGGCAGATGCGCCAGATGCTCTACACCCTACTCAAGGTGCTCGCCCCTCATCTAGAAGAAACGCTCCCCGATGCACTTGCCCGGAGAACTGGACTTATGGCTTATCCAGATGCCATCATACAGATTCACTTCCCAGACTCTTCGGCTCAGCTAGAGCAAGCTAGACGCAGGCTCAAGTTCGAGGAGCTATTTTTCATACAGCTCAAGCTCCAGAGCATGAAGCTAGAGCGCAAAATGTGCTACCAAGGCTTCGTCTTCGAGCACGTAGGGACCTACTTCAATGCTCTCTATCGGGATCATCTGCCTTTTGACCTCACCGGAGCGCAGAAGCGTGTCCTTAGAGAAATCAGACAAGACACCCTTGCAGGCAAACAGATGAACCGCCTTGTGCAGGGTGATGTAGGGAGCGGAAAAACTCTAGTAGCCTTGCTCTCGATGCTACTAGCCGTAGACAACGGCTATCAGGCCTGTTTGATGGCACCCACCGAGATACTCGCTCGCCAGCACGCAGTATCTCTGAGCGAACTGCTCCGACCTCTAGGTCTAGAGGTCGGGCTACTCATCGGCAGCACAACCAAGAGGCAGCGCACAGAGCTCCTGCCTAGGCTCTCTAGCGGAGAGCTCAAACTGGTGGTCGGTACCCACGCTCTGCTGGAGGAGGGTGTTCAGTTCGATAGGCTAGGCATGGCTGTCATCGACGAGCAGCATCGCTTCGGTGTCGCACAGCGCTCACGCCTATGGACTAAGAACGAGGGCGTCCTACCCCATATCCTCATCATGAGCGCAACACCTATCCCACGCACTCTAGCCATGAC
This sequence comes from Porphyromonas sp. COT-290 OH860, assembly GCF_000768935.1. NCBI lineage: Bacteria > Pseudomonadati > Bacteroidota > Bacteroidia > Bacteroidales > Porphyromonadaceae > Porphyromonas > Porphyromonas sp. COT-290 OH860. The sequence continues at coordinate 5,779 of NZ_JRAR01000060.1, forward strand.
CCTCTACGGAGATCTAGATATATCCGTGATCGACGAGCTACCACCGGGGCGCAAGCCTATCCAAACCCAGCATCACTACGACAATCAGATGTACCCAGTATTCAGCTTCTTGAGGGAGCAAATCAACCTAGGGAGGCAGGCGTATGTAGTGTATCCAATGATTGAGGAAAACGAGCAAGCAGACCTCAAGGCCCTAGAGACTGGTCTGGAGCGATACAAGGAGATTTTCCCCGAGTTTACACTGGAGATGGTGCATGGTAAGATGAAGGCAAAAGAAAAAGACGAGCGTATGCAACGCTTCGTCTCGGGCGAGGCTCAGATCTTGCTAGCCACTACTGTGATCGAGGTGGGGGTGAATGTGCCCAATGCCTCAGTAATGATCATCGAGGGAGCCGACCGCTTCGGTCTATCACAGCTGCATCAGCTGCGTGGACGTGTAGGGCGTGGGGCAGAGCAGAGCTACTGTCTGCTGATCACTGGCTTCCAGATAGGAGCCGATGCACGCAGACGCATTGAGATCATGGTAGAGAGCAACGACGGCTTCGTCATCGCAGAAGAAGATATGCGCCTCAGGGGCTTCGGCGAGCTAGAGGGGACACGCCAGAGTGGCAAGCAACTTAGCCTACGCATCGCAAACCCTGCAAGAGATGGAGCACTCGTGCAGTATGCACGCAACCTAGCCGAGCATATTCTGAGCCAAGACCCCACACTCGAGAAAGCAGAGCATCAGCAGCTAGCAGCACGCCTAAAAGAAATCTATAATCGCCCTGACAACTGGGGCGTCATCTCATAGCTTCGATAGTACTACCAGCGTATGGGGTCGTAGCCGTGGCTAACCAAATATGCATTGGCTTGGCTAAAATGTTTGCAGCCAAAGAAGCGTGTCTGCGACAGAGGCGACGGATGTGCCGACTCTAAGACGAGGTGTTTGCTCCGATCTATCCCAGCCCCCTTGCGACGAGCATAGGCTCCCCAAAGAAGAAAGACTAGATGCTCCCGCTCACGAGAGAGGCGTTCTATCACAGCATCGGTAAAGCTCTCCCAGCCTAAGCCTTGGTGCGAGCCAGCCTGCCCCGCACGTACCGTCAAGATACTATTGAGCAGAAGCACACCTTGCTGCACCCACGGCATCAAATGTCCGTCATCAATAACAGATGGCAAGCCTGTATCCTCTAGGATCTCTCTCTTAATGTTGCGCAAACTAGGCGGGGTCTGGACACCCCTAGGAACAGAGAACGATAAGCCCTCGGCCTGCCCCGGACCATGGTAGGGGTCTTGCCCCAGAATAACAAGCCTTACTCGATCCACTGGACAGAGATCCAAAGCCCGAAAGATGAATTTGCCTTCTGGATAGATGGGCGGATTACCCAAGAGGTATTCACGGCGTACGGCTGCACTTAGGTGTGCGAAATAAGATTTCTCAAACTCGTCGGCTAGAAGTGCGTGCCAGCTTGGCTCTATTTTGACTTGCATACGTTATTTATTGGCTAAATTTGTTACCAAAGATATAGAAAATGACTAAGACGATACGACGCTATACGAGCCTACTTACCCTCGCCCTACTCCATATATGTAGTGGCATCGCCCAAACGACCAATCCGCTCGACGTTATCCTAGAGGCAGAGGCAGCCTCGGGGGGGAGAATAGGGCTAGAGGTAATCCGCTGCCGAGATTGGCAGTCGGTCTATTGCCACAGAGAAGACGAGCGCATGACGCCCGCCTCACTAGTCAAGATACTCTCCACTGGAGCAGCCCTACAGCAGCGAGGGGGGGCATACAGATTTGCCACTCCTATATACACCAAGGGGCGCATAGAGCAGGGGACGCTCCATGGGGACCTTATCGTACATGGTATGGGAGATCCCTCCATCGGCTCACAGTACCTCCCCCAAGATAGCCTGCGCCTAGGGCTAGAGCTAGCAGATGCCCTAGGGAGAGCAGGCGTGCAGCGCATCACCGGTCGGCTCATCATCGATGCTTGGCAAGCAGAGCTGGGGGTACACCCTAGCTGGATGCTCGAGGATATTGGTGCTGCATACGGCGCTGGGCTCTATGGGCTCAACTATGCAGACAATGCTCTAGATCTATATGTAGGAGTAGTGCGTGGCAAGCGCAAGGCGACAAGTGTGAAGATACTAGACTGGGATAGGGATAGCAGCATACAGTGGCGCAACGAGCTACGCACGGGCAAGAGAAATACAGCGATGGTACTGCTCACGCCAACCCAAGCACAAGCAAGGATAACGGGCTTGATACCACGAAGCACAGACAGACTTAACCTAAGGCCTGCCAACCCCGACCCTGCGACCTACGCAGGGCAAAAGCTGATGCGCCTGCTCAAAGAGCATGGCATCAGTATCAACAAGCCTCTACAAGTGAGCTACAAGCCTAGACCAGCTAGAGGTACGCTACTACACACTTACTACTCCCAGCCGCTCGACACACTGGCACGCATTACCAATCACCGTAGCCACAACTTATTTGCCGAGGCTATCGCCTCCTTACTCAAGCCCGATGGCGCCGACATGAGCCGCGGCGAGGCTCTTACCAAGTACTGGCGTGACAAGCTCTCCCTTGCGAGCAACAGCATTAGCCTAGCGGACGGCTCCGGGCTCAGCCGACTCAACCAGATCACCCCCGCCGCCCTATCGCTCACACTAGTGGATTTGATGGGAGGCTTACGACCTCACGACGGGGCTCTGGTAGAAAGCCTGCCACAGCTGGGCCTAGACGGCACAGTACGCAGCCTTATGGGTGCAGAAGAGGTGACGGCCTACTTAAAAAGTGGGTCTATGCGTGGTGTGCAGTGCTACGCTGGCTACGTAGAGCACGAGGGTGAATGGTATATATTGGTCTATATGGCCAATGGCTTCGCTACAAATAGAGAAGCCAGAGAAACGCTTAGACAGTTTCTTCGTCTTGCGTTTCCTCAACCTAGGTCGTAAAGAAAGAGAAATTGACAGAGCCGTACTCTCTGTGCTGTAGGAAGTGCAGATGCTGGTCGAACCGATAGTTCTGCGGGTGTTCAACCACAATCAAAGCGTTGGGCTTGAGTCGTCCTGAAGCTAGGATCAGGTCTGGTAATTCGGCAATCTCTGTGAGCTTATAGGGAGGATCAGCAAAGACAAAGTCAAACTCAGGGAGCGACTGCTCGTATCTTAGATAGCGAAACGCATCAGTCTGCAAGACACGTAGTGTATCCTCCTCCTTGAGGTCACGAGCTAGGCTACGAATGAAGCCAGCATGCTCACGTCTCTGCTCCACTGCCACCACTCGTTTACAGCCACGAGAGATCAACTCAACCGAAATACTGCCCGTACCTGCAAACAAATCTAGGGCGATGGCATCTTCAAAATCAATGAGATGTGCCAGCACATTGAATAAATTTTCCTTGGCAAAGTCTGTCGTCGGGCGAGCATTAAAGCTCTTGGGGACATCGAAGCGTCTTCGCTTGTATTTACCTCCTATGATGCGCATATCCTTGAGTTATGGCTGATGGGCATTGTCCGCAACAATGCTCCGAGTGTGTATGGTTATCTGAGAGAGATAGAGGTGCAGCTCCTCCCGTAGTTGCTCAAGCAGAGCAAGTGATCTAGCACAAGACTCCTCGCACTCATCTAGGCTGTAACAGAGCGATAGGCCATCACTCTCCCCTTGTAGCGCAAGCGAACGCCATAGAGCCAAGATGTAGTAGTTCATCTCACCGAGCATAGCTTGCGGATCACTTGGACGAACAAATCTGTACTGATTGGCAAAGTGCACCTCCCCCTGCTTGATGAGGAAGCAGTCTATCCCCTCTTGGTGCAAGCTGACGCACAGCTCCGCTTGAATGGACTGCCGTGACTGACGCTTACGTGAGGCGAGCCAAGGCATGTATTCGGGGATCATTCTTAGGCGCAAGTGGGTGCGTTGCAGAAACTGATACATCGGCTGCGACCATGCCAGCCCTTGTAGCTTGCCCTCGTCCTCGAGGGGATAGGCAAGAGCTTGCCACTGTATCTCCTCATCTGCTGAGAGAGGCGATACAGCTTGTAGCCATAGGGCCAACTCCTCAGCCTCGTAATGCTCATGCGGGATCAAGATAATCTGCTGAGGCTGATAGTAGACTTCAACGCTGTGATAGGGGAAACAGAGAATTTCGTTCTGGAAAAATAAATCCTGCATCGCCTCCCACCACGACCCATAGCCTGTCCCCATAGGCAAGAAACCACAAGCTACTGGCTCACGCTCCTGCTTTATTGACCATAGAGCAAAAGCAAGTCCACCCGACATCAGTCGGATGGACATACTCATTTCTTCGGACTGGCTAGAGCTAACTAGCACTGTCGTATGTGGTTGTACTGAGAGCATTATTCCCAGTTACCAGTCATCTTCACCTCTGTTAGTGAACCGATACGCAGACCGGGATAACCCTTAGCCTTCTCCTTAGCCATACGTTCCTTGTCCTTCAGACGGCTCTTATCTTGGTCAGAGAGGTAGTCCTCAAATGGCACTCTGGCCTCGAATACTGGGACCAAAATAGTATCTAGACCAATAATCTGGCTAATGAAAGCGGTGTCTACCTGAATACGAGCAGAACCAACTGGCAGGTCGTACAGCCTAGTAACATCGGTACCATCTTTGACAAGAGAGTCCTTAGCCGAAACCCAAATAGTATCACGACGAATAAGACCCTTGGCGGCGGCATCCGACTCTGTAAGCCCCTGCTCACGCATAGCATCAGTATAGTCGCCTTCGGCCATTACATAGAAGAGCTTGCCTGAGTCAAGGAAGGCAACGAGCTCGTCTGCTGTTGCAAATCGATGGTGTACATCCTCGAAAGCGTCCTGATAGTTAGCAATCTTCTTAAGTCTTTTCTGTAGCACTTCCTCGCGCTGCTGTTGGATTTTGTCGAATTGTACGGGTGTATAGACGCTCATAAACGTCAAGTAACCTAAGGCTATAACAGCCGCAAGCACCAGTACCTTGATAATTTTGTCCATCGTACTATATGTATTTGTTTGTAGTTGCCACTTCTTTAACTCGTGCCAAAATTAGAAACTATTCTGCTAAAAGACTAATTTCACAAACACAAAGATACAATATTGTCAATGATGTACAATCTTATAGAGCAACAAATACTCCAAAAGTTGGGCCTCTCCCCGACCTCGGGACAGGAAGAAGCGATCGCCAGTTGTGCGGCCTTCCTTGCGGATCCTGCGCCATACAGCATTTTCCTACTCAAAGGCTACGCCGGCACGGGTAAAACATTCCTACTTAACGCCATCGCATCTGCGGCCGAAGAAGCAGGGATGCATGTGGAGCTAATGGCCACCACCGGGCGTGCCGCTAAGGTGCTGGAGCAAGCCTCAGGGCGCATCACGACGACAATACACCGACGTATATACCGGTCCACAGCTGCCTCGATAGAGGAGGGCGGCGGATACAAACTTGCCAGCCACAAGGGCGCAAGCACACTATTTATCGTAGACGAAGCATCTATGATCTCGGGAGCTGCAAACGAACCAACACCGTTTGGCTCGGGCAATCTACTTGACGACCTACTTGCCTACATTGCCGAAGCAGATGGGTGCAAGTTGATTTTAGTCGGCGACACAGCTCAGCTCCCTCCCGTAGGTAGCGAGCTGAGCGATGCGCTCAATGCGACACAGCTCGAGAGGCAGTATGGCGTCAAGATCTATGAGGCAGAGCTAACGGAGGTGGTTCGGCAAGCGGAGAGCTCGGGCATACTCGGGCTTGCCACTTATCTAAGGCAACTTCTCGCCTCTCACACCTCTACTCCTAGTGGCGAGAGCATTCAGCTCAAACTCGACATCAGTGCCTATCACGATGTAGAAGTCATCACGGGGATAGAGCTAGTCGATACACTAGATGGAGCATATCGCAGATACGGGCGCGAGGAATGCCTTGTGATCGCCCCCTCCAACAAGCGAGCTCTAACCTTCAACCTTGGCATCAGAGCCCAAGTACTCGACTACGACGAAGAGATCGTGCGAGGAGAAGGGCTGATCGTCGCACGCAACAATTACCACTATATTAAACGTCGGGACCGCTCGGACTTCATCGCCAATGGAGAACTCATCGAGCTTAGACGCCTCCATCGCCAAACAGAGCTATATGGCCTCCGATTTGCCGATGCCACCATCTATCTCCCAGACAGAGAAGACGAACTGGAAGTCAAGCTCCTACTTACGGGGCTTGCCGACGAGCAGGCGCAGCGCACCCACCAGCAGCGCACCGCACTCTACCAAGCCCTCCTAGAAGACTACAGCCACCACAGCTCCGTAATGGATCTACGCCGAGCGATCCGACAAGATCCCTACTGGGGCGCTCTAGAGATTAAGTACGGCTATGCCGTGACGGCTCACAAAGCCCAAGGCGGTCAGTGGCCTTGTGTTTTCATAGACCTTGGGCTAATGAAGCTACTCCCTACAGACCTTAATATGATCCGTTGGCTCTACACAGCGATTACCCGTGCCACAGAGCAGGTTTATCTGGTCAATCCACCAGAGGAGTTCATCGTTAGCTAAATCATAACTAGCGGTCATAAACCCAGATGAGCAGCCTCGGCCCCTCCCAAGAGCCAAGTATTTCTTCCCAAACAAACGATAATTTTGAAGTATATTTGCGCATCAAATTAGGCTGAAGATGTGCCACTTACTTTATTCAGAATTTTAGACTAACCAACTATGGCTAAAAAGCGTGTCCTTGTAGACCTAGAGCGACTTAAATATCCCAACTCCGGGCTTGGCTTCTTCTGCCACTGCCTCCACAGAGGGATACTGGAAGCAAAGCAAGAGCTAACTATACACTTCTACAAAGAGCTTGAGAGAGGCGACAGTACTGTAGACAAGGTTGCCTTCAGAGGTTGGCATCGCCTATTCAACCCCACACCTGTATTCTACAATGTGCTGCACGTAACGCACCAACTACAAAAGTATTTTCGCAACACGCCTCATCAAGGCAAGCGGGTGCTCACGCTACACGACCTCAACTTCCTATTCGAGCCTCTCACACCAAGACGCTACGCCCGTGTACTACGCCGAGTGCGACGCAACATCGAGCTTGCTGATGTGATTGTCTGTATCTCGGAATTTGTACGTCAGAACCTATTCGACAATCTACACCTCTTCAAACTCAAACAAGGAGTAGAGATTGAAGTCATACACAATGGGCTCATCTTCAGTGACGAGATAGACTCCTTCCCCAGCTCTCTTCACCTAGAGCCCACAGACAAATTTCTACTCAACATAGGTACTCTCCACCCCAAAAAACAGCAGCTGCGGCTCGTTGAGATGCTCCAATTCCTACCCAATAGCTACCATTTGGTTTTGGTCAGCTCCGATGGCGAGGAGGAGTATCGCGACTTAGTCCTCTCGCAGATCAAAACTCTTGGTCTAGAGCAGCGGGTACATATCGTTAGTAATATCAGCAACCTAGAGAAACAAACACTACTGGCACACTGCTCGGCATACGTCCACCCGTCTATCGCCGAGGGATTCGGTATTCCTCCAATTGAGGCTATGAGCTTTGGGCGCCCAACGTTCCTATCTACCCATACGAGCCTCCCAGAGATTGGGGGCGCAGAAGCCTACTACTTCGGAGAGCTTGAGGCCCAAGCAATGGCTACAACTCTCCTAGAGGGGCTGGAGCAATATGCCAATGACCCAGACAAGCCCAAGAGGCTCAAAGCTTGGGCGCATCGATACGACTACAAGACCATGGCTACGGCATATCTAAGTCTATACAAGAAACTAGCAGGCATCAAGGCATAAGGTATGCACTATAAACCTGATCACAACCCTAACCCCTACCGCAACCTCCGCTATATAGGCATACAAACCTTGGGGATCCTCGCTATTCTGATTGCCGTACTAATGGGCAATACAGAGATCAAAGCTCTAGAAGCCCCCAAAGAGCAACTATGGATTGTATATACCCTTTGGTGGATAACGGCTCTGGCAGGATATGCTGCTAGTTTCTTCGCCGAGCTTCTTAGCTACTTACGGGAGTTTAGACCCAAATATATCCCCGAGATTATCTTGGTAGTCGGTGCTATCAGCTGGAGCTATAGTATATGGTGGACGGAGAATGCCGAGATTGTGTACCTCACTGTTTGTACAGGGCTTTTACTCTGGCAAAGGCAGTTTACCCTAAGCAATATCGGTGTCGTACACTGGGCTTGCATCATCTATGTGCTTACCACTGCCATAGGTGCGCTTTGGAGCGAATATCCAGAGCGAGGAGCACACTTCACGGAGAAGCAATTGATGCTTATCTTACTCCCTCTTTCGGCGGGTATTCTCTCACTGAGTAAGGAGCAAGTCCTCAGGATCTCTTGGGTCATACTACGTCTAAGCCTATCGGTGCTAGTATTACAGATTCTCGTCTACCTATACCTCGTCACTGTTTATTCGGGCGGAGTACTTGACGGGCTTACCATCAACAAATTCTATCTAAAAGCTTTCCCTCATACGACGATCTACAACATCTTGATGCCTTGGGCGCACATGGAGCATCCGTCCTATCACTTACTCTTCTTCAGTGCACCTTGGGCAAGCATCATCGCTCTATCGTCAAGCCTACGTAAGAACTTACGTTTGGAACTCGGGCTGTATTATCTATTTCTCATCATTTTCACCTTCATCACTCAGGCCAGATATGGCTTCTGGGTTATTGGGCTACTACCGTTATTGGCACTCTCGAGTTACATCAAAGGCATACGCTCCTCGACCAAGCTGCGCTATATGCTTGGAATAATAGTTGCAACTATATTGATCGGCACCATTTATTATCTCTATCAGCACAATGTTTTCAGCGATGGACCTCGCCTTGAGATGTTCGCCTATGCGATAGAGCACATCAAGCGCTATGGTATATTTGGAGCTGGCTCTGGCACAGACTATACCCTGATTATGGAACGCTTTGGGCATCCTCATAGCCACAATTCTTTCCTTTCTGTCGCCCTAGACACTGGCATCATTGGGGTAGTAGCGATGCTTGCTCTAGTATGCTCTACGATTTATGCTGCTGTAAAGTACCATAATCGAGCAATCCTCTACTGGATGTTACTGCTCCTGCCGATGATACTCATCGACTCTCCTTTCTATGTCTATCAGGTTATCCCTCCGATGGCGCTATACTTCCTGCTACTAGGTGGCAACCACTTGGCGGACTCAGGCAAGGAGGTTGGCAAATCACCCGTGGTATCACCCCCTATTCAATAAAAAATGGCTCAACAAGCTCCTATTGGCGTATTCGACTCTGGCTACGGAGGGCTAACGATCCTCTCTTCCATACGTAAGCTCTTACCCCAGTACGACTATATCTATCTCGGCGACAATGCACGATCACCCTATGGTACTCGCTCATTCGACGTAATCAAAGACTTCACACTTCAGGCAGTGAGGTTCCTCTTTGAGCAGGGCTGCCCGCTAGTTATCCTAGCGTGCAACACAGCCTCGGCCAAGGCTCTGCGTGAGATACAGCAACGCTATCTACCGACCTGCGAAGATCCGACACGTCGCGTGCTAGGCGTCATACGTCCCACAGTGGAAGCACTAGAAGCCACAAGTCAAAGTGGGCACATCGGCATACTCGCCACACCCGGCACAGTATCGGCACATTCCTATCTACTCGAGGTACAGAAGCTCCTACCCCACCTATCTATCTACGAACATGCCTGCCCAATGTGGGTGCCGCTTGTAGAGAATGGGGAGAGCCAATCGAAGGGGGCGGACTACTTCGTCAAGAGAGAGATTGATGCCGTCATGCAACATCATCCCGAGATCGACGCCCTAGTCTTGGCTTGTACTCACTACCCTCTGCTCCGTCCCAAGATAGAGCACTACCTCCCCGAGGGAGTTCAGCTCATCGCACAGGGCGAACTGGTCGCCTCTTCACTACAAGACTACCTACATAGGCACCCCGAGATGGAAGTTCGCCTAAGCACAGGTGGAGGCATCGAGTACTTGACTACGGAGTGTGCCGATAGATTTGGTGACTTAGCCTCTATCTTCATCTCCGAGGAGGTCAAGGCACGCAGAATCAAAATTGACTAAAACTATGAAAACGAGCCTCTACCCCCTACTCTATCTCCTGCTTTTGCTATCAGTTTGGGATCATCTAGAGGGAGCCAATACTCCTATAAGGCAAGACGAGCTATCCCAGCAATATCATATTATGACTAAGAAGGCAGCTCCTCGAATACGAGTAGGTGCCGAACGTATGGAGCTACTCCTGCCAAAGCTCAAAGGCAAGCGTGTTGCCCTCATGGCCAATCAGTCCTCTATCGTAGGAGCGGGGAGGACGCATCTGCTAGATACACTCATCGCCAGTAAGGTGCGAGTAAAAAAGATTTTTGTGCCAGAGCATGGATTTCGTGGGACAGTAGATGCAGGCAAGTATGTACGTAATGGTAGAGATGTCAAAACGGGGGTACCAATCGTCAGCTTGTATGGTCGTCAGAAACGACCAACCCCCAAAATGCTACAAGATGTTGATGTAATCGTATTCGACTTACAAGATGTCGGTGCTCGATTCTATACCTATATCAGCTCGATGCACTACCTCATGGAGGCTGCGGCAGAGGAGCAGAAGCACCTCATCATCTGTGACCGACCTAACCCAAACGACTATATAGATGGACCTATCCTAGAGGCCGACTGTAAGTCCTTCATTGGTATGCACTCTATCCCCACAATGCACGGCATGACGGTGGGCGAATTGGCGCAGATGATCAACGGGGAGAGGTGGCTCAGAGGAGGCAATATCTGCTCACTTGATATCATCTCAATAGACGGCTGGCAACATGGAGAGCCGTACACACTCCCCGTTCGCCCTAGCCCCAACCTACCAGATGCTCGCTCGATAGAGCTATATCCGTCACTATGCTTCTTCGAGGCAACAATACTAAGTGTAGGTAGAGGCACAGAGCACCCCTTCAGGATATTGGGCTATCCACACAAAGGTTACGGAGCCTTTACTTTTACGCCGAGAGTAACGCACGGAGCAGACAGCAACCCTAAGCACAAAGATCAAGTCTGCTACGGCATAGATCTCACCGACGAAGATCACCCCAAGCGACAGCTATCCCTCAAGTGGCTGATTCACTACTATAACCTTGCCAAGCAACATGGGCACAAGCTAATTGATCGTCCACGCACGTTTGAGCTGATTGCGGGCAATAAGCAGCTAGCCCAACAACTAGAGTCGGGGCTAAGCGAAGCCGAAATCCGAGAAAGCTGGCGGCAGGGACTAGAACTCTTCAAGCGAAAACGCAAGCAATATCTTCTCTATCCTGACTATCCTAGTGAGAGTCATTAGCCAGATCCAGCAACTCTGCACAATAGCAAACGGTATTAGACCGAGAGTTAGTTCGAGTAAGGCATAGGGCTATCTCACGGATTTCGAGGCATGAGGCGGTGTGTCCTACGCAAGCAGCTGTGTTACTTGCAACATTTGCTCCGCACAGACTTCGCTGGCTTCAATCTTAGCACCTTGCATTTTGACATTCTAGAACACCTAAAGGAGGGGGCTGCAAGCAAAAGTGATTTTGCCACAGCCCCTTAGTTTTGTATTTAGATACCAAAGCTATACAGTCACATACTATTCTTTGGCACTGGATCCGCTACTTGATTAGATAGCGGTAAATGTCGTTTCCGTTGGCATAAAGCATCAGCAGGATCAGCAGTACCATACCCACAGTTTGGATATACATCATCACCTTATCACTGAGCTTACGCCGTGTGATCATCTCCAGCAAGATGAAGACAATATGCCCTCCGTCTAGAGCAGGAATAGGCAGTAGATTCATCACCGCAAGGATAATTGAGAGGAAAGCTGTTACGCTCCAGAAGGCTAACCAATCGAAGCCAGAGGGGAATAGCTTAGCCATTGTGCCTAGGCCTCCCATGGACTTGGCGCCTTCCTTAGTAAAGACATATCTGAGGCTGCTTACATAGCCTCCAATAGTCGTGGTAGCGCGACGAATACCAGCCGGAACTGCCTCGAAGACGCCATAGCTAATCTGCTCAACGGGGTAGAGCTCCTGCATAGGACGAATGACCACACCGATCTGCCCAACCGTATCTACGGCCACTTGATAGCAAACGGCTCGGCTGTCACTCTCTGTGTCGAAGGCCTTTGTCCCTAGTTTGGCCTGCCCCACTGGGATCGCCATAATCTCTACTGTCGTGCCTTTGGCTGCTTGTAGAGCTGAGATAACAGCCTCGATGTCGGGTGTTGGTTGCCCATTGATCGCAATGATATTATCCCCCTTATGCAGGCCCGTGGCAAGTGTTTCGTCACGTACTACGCTATCTACGACGAAGGGGACACGTGGAGTTGCGAAGCTCTGCTCTGCGGCCAGCATACGCTCAACGAAATCGTTGGGCATAGCGATAGTGATCGTATCCTTGTGGTCACGGAGCACCTTAATCTCCTTGGCATTGATAAGTTTGCCAGTAAACTGAGTACTCAAGGCATTGAGATGCCCTACCCCATCAGCCTCGAGAATGATGTCCCCATCTCTGAAGCCTACTTGCTGAGCAACCTCGGAAAACTTCCAACCAGACTCCACCGACTTACTATCAAGGTGCTTATCTCCCCAAGTGAAAGCAATCCCTATATAGATAATCATCGCCAAGATGACGTTGAAGATAATACCACCAGCCATGATTAGGAGGCGCTGCCAAGCTTTCTTGCTCCTAAACTCATCGGGCTTAGGGGCACTCTTGAGTCCCTCGCTATCCATAGACTCGTCCACCATACCAGCTATTTGGCAGTAGCCACCGAGGGGGAGCCAACCCAAACCGTAGACCGTGCCGCTGCGCTTGGATTTATATTTGAAAAGCGAAAACCACGGGTTGAAAAACAGATAAAACTTCTCGACCCTTGCTCCAAACAGACGAGCCATGGCGAAGTGACCTAGCTCATGTATGAACACAAGGATAGAGAGCGATGCAATTAGTTGTAGGATATTCATATCAATTTGTTTGTTATTTATTCATTTCGAAGCCTAGCACTGATGGGCCTTAACCCACTCCCAGCTGAGGCGACGTACCTCGGCATCGGTCTGCTCAAGGATATCGAGATCTATTTCCCCGACGTGCACCCGCCCATCAAGCATCTGAGCGATCAGACGGCTCATATCGGTGAAGCTGATTTGCTCGCAAAGGAAGGCTGCTACCGCAACCTCATTGGCAGCATTGAGTACACAAGGGGCATTGCCAGCAAGCTCAACGGCTCGATATGCAAGGGCTAGATTGGGGAAACGCTCGGTATCTGGGAGCTCAAATGTGAAGCCTTGGCTAAGGAAATCGTATCGAGGATAGTCATTCGGGATACGGCGAGTAAGGCCTAGCGCATAGCTGATAGGCAGACGCATATCGGGAATACCAAGCTGAGCCTTAACCACACCATCACAAAACTGTACCATCGAATGAATAATGCTCTGCGGGTGAACCAACACATCTATCTCGCCCGGATCGCAATCGAAGAGCCACTTAGCCTCCATCATCTCAAATCCTTTGTTCATCAGCGAAGCCGAGTCGATCGTCACCTTAGCCCCCATAACCCAATTCGGGTGCTTGAGAGCCTGATCTACCCGCACATGCTCTAGATCCTCCCGAGCATAAGTACGGAAGGGGCCGCCAGAAGCCGTAAGGATAAGGCGTTCAAATCTCTCTTCTTCCCCTATAAGACACTGATAGATCGCCGAATGTTCGCTATCCACAGGGATAATACGTGCGCCGTGCTGCCGAGCTAGTGGCATTATCAATTCGCCTGCTACCACGAGCGTTTCTTTGTTAGCCAATCCAATAGTTTTGCCGTGTCGCACTGCGGCCAATGTTGGTCGCAGACCAGAGTAGCCGACCATAGCCGTGATGACAAGATCTACTACCTCATGCGTCACGACCTCCTCGATTGCTTTGGCTCCCGAGAGTACTTGAGTCGAGCTCCCCGAAAGGGCTTCCGCCACGGTACTATACTGGCTCTCGTCCGCTATGACGGCATAGCGAGGAGCAAACTCTATAGCCTGCTGGATCAGCAGATCGGCATTGCGCCCAGCTGTAATGGCATAGACCTCGAAGTCCTCGGGGTTGGCTCTGATGATATCTAGGGTTTGCGTCCCGATAGACCCCGTAGAGCCTAGTATTGCTATATGTCGCTTCATAAACTAGTCTATATCATATTCGGCAGAATCGTCGAGTAGCCCAGCAGGGATAATCAGAGAGATCGTGCGCTGCACTACATCTATACCAGCGAGTAGCTCGTCTGCGATAGGGAGTATAAGCTCCTCTCCCGTTGTGCGCTCGACAGTAATAAGGGTGTTGATGGTTGTTTCGTCTACCTCTGTGATGGTACCGATGAGCAGGTTGCTCTCGGCATCTAAGAGATTGTAGCCAACGAAGTGTGCGTACTCAAGCAGATCAGTGACGTCTTCGGCTTCGCTGAGGTAGGCCTTGTCTAGCCAAACGGGGGTATTCACCCAGCGCTCGGCAGCCTCTTTGCTCTCTAACCCAGAGAACTTAATGATGTCGATATCACCGGCCTTACTGCGCAAACCCTCTACACGAAAGGGAATGAGCAAACCATGCTCCTCCAGCATCAAAAATAGAGCCTCTTCGTCGTCAATCAAGTTGCTAATGTCGATACTCAGCTTAGCCGTAATCTCTCCTGAGAGCCCATGGCTACGGCCAAGGGTGCCGATGCACTCAAAATCTTCTTTCTTCAACATAGTCTACACCGTCTGTATATCTGCCATAAAACTCGCCAAAGTTCGCTAATTATCGCCACTTAACCAACAAACTTCTATTTCTACGAGGCCTCTGGTTGAGGACTTATCCCTGAGGTAGGGGGTATGGTGGTACTAAACCAAGGGATGGAGGAATACGATAACTAGGGCACATCTCTTTGGAGCAAGCTTTGCTTTATGTGGAGCAAAGCTTGCTCTATATAGAGGAAGCCTATCTCTATGTAGAGCAAACCTTCCTCCAAAGATTGGAGGCGGAGCAGGCCTAACTGCTATTTGCCGAAAAGGCAATACCGATCGCTAACTCTCGCCTCATAAACGCCCACACCTGCCCAACGGCTCCAATATCGCTGGTGGGTTAATGAACGAGTAGGTATGCAGCAGGCGCCTCAGCTCCAAAACAGATGAAGACAATACTGACTAATTCATTACCTTTGTAGATAAACATTTTAGGATATCTATGTGGAAGATTATTAGCATTCCTCAAGCTTTCAAGAAGAATATACGTACGCTTCTTGGCTTTTTGCTTGTTGCTGTACTGATTACGTTGCTCACTCCCGGCAACGGCGGGTTTCGCTATCAGTTCAGCAAAGGGAAGCCATGGCAATACGACCTACTGACAGCCCCCTATGACTTCCCTATCTACAAGGCAGAGAGCGAGCTAAGTCTGGAGCAAGACAGCATACGAGAGGCTATGAAGCCCGTATATACCTACGATGAGGAAATCATGGCCTTGATGCTCGCCGAGCTCAAAGACGAGTATCATGCCCGTATGTCCAAAAGCATTCCCCACGCCTACTACATATATGTACATCAAGAACTTCGACGCCTCTACACACGAGGGCTAATACAAGCAGATCAACTCGTGAATCTGAGGGAGCGAGAGAAGCTGGAGATCAACCTAGTAGGCAAGGAGAATATCATGAAGCGTGAGCCCATTACACGCTTCTACAGCCTCAAAGAAGCCTACGAGCAACTATACGACAACAAGCCCAACGCTCTAGATGCCGACCTGCTACAACAGATGGATCTATCTCGATATCTGCGTGACAACGTGCTGTACAACGAGGATCTGACCCAAAAGCTCATTCAAGCCGAGCTCAACGATCTATCTCCCTCGGTAGGGCTAATACAGCAAGGGGAGCGCATCATCGACAAAGGAGAGATCGTGACGCCATACACCTACAACCTATTGCGCTCACTGGCTCAAGAGCAAGACAAGCGTAGTGGCGGTACACTCCAGCAGTGGAGCCTACGCATCGGTAGTTTGCTTTCTATGGGGCTACTCTTCTTCGTGCTCGGTCTGTATCTTATTTTGTTTATCCCGAGCTTTGTGCAGCAGCGCAAGAATATGTTATTCCTGCTCATCTCGCTCTTCATCTTCGTAGGTCTAACGGCAGTCAATATCCACTATGATCTCTTCAACCAGTACATCATACCCTATGTGATGTTTGCGATCATGATGCGTACGTTCTTCGACTCGCATACTTCGCTGATCACCTACATCATTATGGTACTGGCCTCGGCGATATTCATTGCCGAGCCTCTTGGCTTTATCCTAATCCAAGTAGTCGCAGGCTTGGTTGCGCTCATTGCCTTGCAGACGCTCAGCTCTAGAGCTCAGCTCATTCGAGCCGCCTTCCTTGTGTACCTATTCTACACGATTGTTTCGCTAGCCATCACGATCATGAATGAGGGAGGCATACGTCACGATTACTGGGTTATCCAGCTCTACTTCGCCATCAATCTGATTTTCTTGACCTTCACCTACATTTTGGCTTTCATCGTGGAGAAAATATTCGGCTATGTATCCAACGTGAGCCTCGTAGAGCTGAGCGACGTCAATACACCACTACTCAAGGAACTGAGCGAGATTGCCCCCGGCACCTTCCAGCACTCTCTACAAGTATCCATTCTCGCCACAGAAGCAGCGAGCAAGATCGGAGGCGATGTGCAGCTCATACGCACAGGGGCTCTGTACCACGACATCGGGAAGATTAAGAATCCGTCCTACTTCACGGAGAACCAAGGCGTCAATAATCCGCACAACCTGCTATCCTGCGAGGAGAGTGCGCAAATTATCATTCGCCATGTAACGGACGGAATAGCTCTGGCACAGAAACACAATCTACCACCACAGATTATCGACTTCATACGTACGCACCACGGTAGGGGCATGACCCGCTACTTCTACAATACATACTGCAACCAGCACCCAGACCAAGAGGTAGACCCGACGCCATTCTCTTACCCGGGACCCAATCCGTGGACCAAAGAACAAGGTATCTTGATGCTGGCCGATGCTGTCGAAGCCTCGAGCCGAAGCCTCAAAGAGCATACAGAAGATGGGATACGCCTACTGACCAATCGTATCATTGACTCGATCGTATCGGAGGGCCTACTCAACGACACACCCCTGACCTTCAAAGATATTCAAACCATCAAGGAGGTATTCCTCATCAAGCTCAAGACGATGTATCACTCACGTATCACCTATCCAGAGAAGCAATGAACCCAATCTTTCTAATAGGGTATATGGGTGCAGGCAAAAGTACCATCGGGCGTAAGCTAGCCGATGAGCTAGATTGGTCATTTATTGATACAGACATTTTCATCGAAGCTAGATTTAGGGAGCGCATCTGCGATATGTTTGCCTCGGTGGGCGAGGAGGTTTTTCGTCGCCGAGAGCGGGTCGTCATCGAGGAGCTATCGGGTATGGAGAACTGTATCATCGCCACGGGCGGAGGATTGCCTTGCTTTCATGGTAATATGGAACTGATGAATGCCTGCGGCACCACCCTCTATCTCTCAGCCTGCAACGAAGTACTAGCTGGGAGGCTAGAACTATGCAAGCGTACTCGTCCCTCGGTGCGTGACAAGTCGGGCGAGGAACTGCTCCTACATGTACAAGCTGCCATGCAGGAGCGTGATGCGATCTACCGTCAGGCTCAGCTCGAGGAGTCGGTCAACGATCTGCGCAATGAGGAGGACGAGATAGCACTGGCCATCAAACTGGCACAACGACTAAGGGAGCTTCATCTCGCCTGATCCACACGGCCCAAGCAATAGCCACAAACCAATAGAGTAGCAGATGCCACAGCTCGGGGCGATAGTGCTGGTGCAGCCAGTCAATCTGAGCGCCATGCTCTGTGATATAGAGCATCATCTGACCTAGATATTCGGCAGCGACCTCTAGGCCAAGTAGAGGCAAGCCTAGATAGCCAAGGGTATAGAGCAGGAGCGCTATCGGGATAAGCACTACGGCCACCAAGCCCACGGGAAGAGAAGTCCACACAAATGCCCACGACACCTGCCCGAAATAATACAGACACAAGGGTAAAACCAAGACTTGCGCCGCAAGCGTCAGAGCCAGCATAGACCAAACATAACCCAAAATAGGCTGGCGAACCTCCCCAACCAAGCGATAGATCGGACGATAGAATAGATGGATCGACAGCACTGCTACGTAACTAAGGGCAAAGCCAGCGGACTGCAAAAGATGAGGCGCTAGGAGCAACTGGATAAGTGCTGAGGCAGCAAGGATATTGGTTGTCGATACGGGGCGAATAAGCATACGAGCAATTAGGAATAGCGAGAGCATGACCGCAGCCCGAACCGTCGGCACAGCCCAGCCCGAGAGAGCGACGAAGCCCCAAGCTGCTAGCAGTAGTAGCATACTACGCCAGCGAGGATTGAAATGCAAGAAGCTCAAACACCTCAGAAATAGCGAGATGAAAAAGACAACTACCCCAAGATGAAATCCACTCACGGCCAAGATATGTGCCACTCCGCTACCTACAAACTGCTCTCTCAGCTCCTTGCTTGCCTCTCCTCTAGGCAGATGCCCCAGCGCAATGGCCGCACACAAGCGCTGCACTTCTGGGCTCACCGAGCTGCCGGAGAGGCTAGCCACCAGATCCTCTCGTGGCTCATTGGCTCGGATATCCCTCACTTGCTCTCTATCACTCTGGGCTATACGTAGAGAGAAGAGCGACACCAGTACACAAAGCACCCCAAGACGAAAGATAAAGCTAGGCAAGTATACGTTTAACCTATACATCAGCCTCGGCGAAAAGGAGGGGAGGAGAGATAGAGCGAGTACAGAAAAACCACAAACCACTCCCCACCATGGGGACGGTCTGTGGCTTAGATTGACATAGATCGCCGCTAGCAGATAGCACAGAAGAACCTGTAGAGCGGGGTTTCTATACCACGAACGCTCCGCCAAGGCAAGGAACTGACGAGGAGCATTCCCTAGCCTCATGGTCATATCTACAGCTGAGCTTAGCGAGAGAGGGCTCTCAATCCTGCGATTGCGGCCTCGGGGTCTTTATGACCGAAGACATAGCTACCAGCCACGAGTGCATCAGCCCCTGCAGCTACTAGAGCAGCTCCCGTCTCGGCATTGACTCCGCCGTCCACTTCGATGAGTGTTTGAGCTCCCGCCTCGTCTATCATCTGTCGGAGGCGTCTAACCTTGTCGAGCGTACGAGTGATGAATTTCTGACCTCCATATCCGGGATTGACACTCATAAGAAGCACCATATCTAGATCTGGCAAGACATCGCACAGCAGCTCCACTGGGGTATGCGGATTGAGCGTTACGGCAGCTTTCATGCCTGCGTCCTTGATAGCCCCAATGGCACGATGCAGATGTGTAACCGCCTCGTAGTGCACATTCATCGTGTCCACCTTGAGGGCGGCAAGCTCCTTGACGAACTTCATTGGCTCGACAATCATCAGATGCACATCTAGAGGCTTCTCAATAATGGGGCGAATAGCCTCCAAAATCGGGAAACCAAAGGAGAGGTTAGGCACAAAAACACCGTCCATAATGTCGATGTGTAGCCACTGAGCTTGGCTACGATTGATCATCTCCACGTCCTGCTCTAAACGTAGGAAATTGGCAGAGAGAAGTGATGGGGATACGATAGTACTCATAGTGATGTTGCTCTGTGGTGCCTAGATAAGAGAGGCTAGTAAGCGCAGATTGATGAGAGTCTGCTGGTGTTTGGGACTTCGGCGCATTCGCTCTGCATCGAGAGCGATATTGATACGCTGACTAGGTGTAAGAGAGTAAAAATGTTGCATAAGCAAAATACGTTTGATAGGTACTACAAAACCCAAAGATAATGAGAGTATTGCATAGTATAGCACAATCGTGCCGCCACTCTGGGACAGATGCACTAAGCGCAACACACAATCTGCAAAGCCAACGGTGGCTCCCCTACGAGCGAGGAGCCCACATCCCCCCCCCAAGGATCTAGTACAGAGCTAGGGCAAACCCAACCTCATATAGATCGCAAGAGGCCTCAATCACTTATCTTGAGCCTAGACACCTACCAAACGTATCTGCTGCTCGGTTTATTGCTGTATATGTTTGCGAAGATTGATCAGAGCGTAGCGCATACGCCCTAGGGCTGTATTGATGCTCACACCAGTACGGTCTGCAATATCCTTGAAGCTCATCTCCTCCCAATAGCGAAGCCTAACGACCTCTTGTTGCTCAAGAGGGAGTAGAGCAAGCTTGTCGTGTAGCTCATCTAGAGTATCTCTCTGGATAATCTGCTCCTCGCCATTGGGGCTATCGGAGGCAATAGTCAAGAAGACCATATCCGAGTCGGCAGACTCCTCTTGGGGATAAATGGTCTGCTTGGCTTCCGTTTTCTGCCGACGAAAGGTATCCATCACGAGGTTGTGCGTGATGCGCGTGAGCCACTGCTTAAACTTGCCCTCGGGCGTGTACTTGCCTCGTCTGATTGTAGTCATAACCTTGATGAAGGTATCTTGGAAGATATCTTCGATGAGGTCCTCGTCCGCAGTGGAGAATCTTATGTAAGTATGGATATAGGCATCGTATCGCGTGAGCAAAGCATCGAAAGCCTCATTACATCCGTCAGCGTAGAGCAGAGCCAGTTGGTCGTCACTCAACGTTTCAAGTCTATTCATCGTTATTCAATGTTAACTGATTGGACTTCTATTTACCGAATGTAATTATCTTTCTATAGGCGATACGTTTGTTAATTTTAGACAATAATAAACTACGATGCTCCGCAGTTCAATCTGCAAATTAAATAAATTGAATTGAGTTGTGCAAGAGTTTTCTGAATTAACAACGGATTTTACAGGATATTTTAAGGCTAACATTTGCGGTGGGCGAGCGTAACGAGAAGATTCTTTGCTTAGAGTGCAGGATTTATATTTCAGCTCAGTTTTCAGAATGTTGATGGGGAGCCCTCTGTATACTTGAAGTAAAAAGGGCAAACCTCGTATTTGGCCTCTAGCAGGCTTCTCAGCAGGCTAACCCCTATTTGAGCACTTATCCCCAGACTAGAGCAAATACCCGTCTAAAATCAATTCTTCACAACAAACTAAAAATCATATATTTACAATTAAACCTCCACCATAATTCGTGTACTTACCCCTCATTTAGGGGCGTTTCTTCCCTGCAATTCTTCAGAAACGGAGGACACATCTCACAAGACTACCCCACCAATCCGACAAGATCTTCCCATCAATCAAATTGACAGATATAAACTAGGGAATTGAAATACCCCATCTAGTCTTAACAAAAATCTACAGAAATGATATACAAAGGCCACAAGGCCCTCTCTTGAATCCCTCTCAAGAAGGCTAATTCCTACTAGGATTTAGAGTACTATCAACTAAGACATAAAAAAATGGTAAATTTGTAGGCAGAGATTTTGACAGATATATGATTAGACTCCAAGGTATATTCAACAAACCGATAGTCAGCTCAGTGCTTGCAGGCCTATGCATTGTTATGGCTCTATGGGCTGGTACCGACGACCTATTAGGGCAACGCAGACGCTCCTCCACAGCTAAACAAGTCGATCTAGATGCCCTTTGGGCTGATGCACAGGCCAAATACCAGCTCTATCAGTTCGCCGATGCTCGTCGGAGCCTTGAGCAATATAGTACAGCGAGCAAAAAAGCTCGCAAGGCTATTCATCAGGAGGCAGACGAACTTTTGCAGCGCGTAGACAAGGCTGAGCGCCTAGCTGAGCTATCCGAGAGCGTTGAGCTGATCGATAGCTTACACACTACCTTCGGTGACCTAGGCCTCGATTTGGAGCGCCTACTGACTAACCCCGAAACTCGGACAAACTGGGTAGGTTCGTTCCGCACCGAGATACGCCCAGACAGTAGTCTATTCTACAGCTACACGACCCAGCTAAGGCGCATCAGATTAGAAAGCCTAAGTAACGAAACCTCTGGAGCTATGATGCGCTACGAGCGTATCGCAGGGAAGTATCAACCCATAGCAGGCGCATTAGAGGCCTTAACCGAGGGGCACAATAGGCATATATGCCCATTCTTGATGAGCGATGGCGTACGGATTCTATTCGCTCGTGAAGACCCAAGCGGGCTAGGTGGCTACGATCTATATATAAGCCGGTACAGAGTAGAGGAGGATACCTACTACAAACCCACGCAGCTAGGCATGCCCTTCAACTCCCCCTACAACGACTATCTACTCATCTATGACGAGAGTAACGATCGCAGCCTACTGGTCAGCGACCGATTCTGCCCAGAGGGCACGATCGCCATCTACCGATTCAAGGGTGCTCCACGAGTACTCGGAGGAGCAGACATAGCCCAATCAGGGACTTCGACGCAAGCAGAGTCGGCTCTCGACAATGCTGCCCTCAGCCGAGCCTCTCTACACGGCCTACCAATCCCCTCGGCCAGAGGCTATGTACCAGCAGCTCCGACGACGCAGGAGTTAGTAAATCAAGAAACAAACAATCAATAAATAGACAAGACAGAAAACAATGGAAACTACCACTGTAGATTCACTCGCTAGTGTGCTGAGCCCAGAAGTGCCAGTACCAGCCCTATCAATCCTAGATTTAGCCTTCAAGGGAGGTTGGGTCATGATCATTCTACTGCTGCTATCGCTTTTAGCTGCGTACATTTTCGTCACCAAGCTCATGCAAATCCGCTCTGCTGGCAAGGACGATAAGTACTTTATGGAGCGTATCAAGGACTACATCAGCGAGGGCAAGACGAGCTCGGCACTCAAACTATGCGACGATACCGACTCACCCGCGGCTCGCATGGTCAAGAAGGGCATCAGCCGTCTAGGCCGCCCGATGAGCGACATCCTCGTCATCGTTGAGAATGTGGGCAACATCGAGATCGGCCGCCTAGAAAAAGGTATGCCAGTACTAGCAACCATAGCCGCTGGTGCACCTATGATTGGCTTCCTCGGCACAGTTACGGGTATGGTGCGTGCCTTCTTTGATATGGCGAATGCTGGTGGTGCAGGCGTAGACGTAGCCCTACTCTCTGGAGGGATCTACGAAGCTCTAGTGACCACAGTGGGCGGTCTGGTAGTAGGGATTATCACCCTCTTCGCCTACAACTACCTTGTAGCCGAGCTCGATAAGGTAATCAACAAGATGGAGACCAAGACGGTCGAGTTTATGGATCTACTCAACGATTCGCTATGAGTCTGAAACGCAAAACTCGTGTGGCGGATAGCTTCAGCATGGCATCGATGACAGACGTTATCTTCCTCCTGCTGATCTTCTTCCTCGTCACCAGTACGATCATCGTACCAAACGCCATCAAGGTAACGCTCCCCAGTGCTACTCAGCAGCCAGCCAAGGAGATGCCTAACGCACGAGTCATTATCACCCCAGAGGGGAAGCTCTTCTTGGGGCTAGACAAGAGTGCAGAGCTAGAGCTACCAGCCGAGGAACTCGGACTAAGGCTAGGAGCTTTCGCATCGGCGCACCCCGATAGCTATGTCGCTATCCATGCCGACGAAACCGTTCCATATAGAGATGTTGTTCGGGTAATTAGTCTAGCCTCTCAGGCTTCTCTCAAGGTCGTTCTAGCTACTAAAATCACTAGCGAGCAATAGTGTAGAGCTCTATGATGCAGCAAGAAAGGAATAAACGACGATTGGTGGGGTTAGGCGTAGCCATTGGGCTTCATCTAGCGTTCATCGCCCTACTCTACTGGCTCAAACTCGAGGGACGTATGCCCCTACCCAAGCAAACGGAGCTTGTGCTCGTTGATCTGGGTACGGTAGAGCAAGCCTCGGGAGAGCAGGAACCCATGGGGCAGGAGATGCAGGGTGAGCGAGAGCCCACTGTCGTACCAACACCCAAGCCGGCACAGCCTGCCCCTACCCCCACTCCTAGCAAGCCCAAGCCAACAAAAACGAATAAGCCTACTCCAGCCAAGCCCGTACAAACACAGCAGCACGAAGAGAGCCTACGGGGTGCCGAGCTAAAGCGCAAAGCCGAAGAGGCTAATAGGATAGCCGAGACTGAGGCAAGACGTAGAGCTGAGATACAGAGGCAAATGGACGAAGCAAAACGTGCCGAAGAAGAAGCCGAAAGACAGCGAAAAGCCGAGCAAGCCGAAGCACAGAGGAAGGCAGAGCAGGCTCGCCAAGCAGGCTCTCGTGTATCAAATGCCTTCGGAGCTGGAAGAAATACAGGGCAGAGCCAAGGCACGTCCTCTAATGGTACGGGCAATCAAGGCCAACCGTCGGGTAGCTCAGGTAGCTTTAGCCTCGTAGGGCGTACGATCGTCAGCAACGGCGGACGGCTCAATACGCCTCGTACAGCGAGGGCAGTACGTGGGCGTATCAATGTACGCATCACGGTCGATGCTTCTGGGCATGTTACCGAGGCGCATGTAGACCCTCGTGGCACGAATATCGCTGAGCCAACTGTTCGCTCAGCTGCTGTAGCGGCTGCCAAATCCACTCGCTTCAATGCCCAAGAGGGGACAGTGGAGCAACGAGGAATCATTACCTACGACTTCGAGATCGAATAATCGAGCACTACCAACACTTTTAATACATATCTACAATGGCAAAGAATGTTTATGTTTTCCTAGCCGAGGGCTTCGAGGAGATTGAGGCTGTCGCAACAATCGACCTGCTCCGCCGGGCAGGTATCGCCACCATCACTGTGGCTGTAGGCAATAGTTTGGAGGTGAGCGGCGCTCATCACATCACGCTCAGAGCAGACAAGCCTCTAGACGAGGTAGATCTATCCAACGCAGATGCTCTTGTTTTGCCGGGGGGACTACCCGGTGTAGACAACCTCAATGCCAGCGAGGTGCTACGCTCTACGCTTCGCCAAATGTACGACTCTGGCCGATTGGTAGCCGCCATTTGTGCAGCTCCTATGATCCTCGGGCAGCTGGGCATACTCAACGGCAAACGTGCAACCTGCTACCCCAGTTTCGAGAATCACCTTACTGGCTACAAGGCCTCGGAGCAGAAAGTTATCACCGATGGACATGTCATAACCGCTTGTAGCGCTGGCGTGGCCATAGACTTCGGCCTTGAAATCATCAAGTATCTACTCGGCGAGCAGGAGGCACAGCTCGTAGCAGACGCTATCATCTACAAACGATAGACATTGCACTCAGATACGGCAGATTTGGTCACTCAGCCGCCAAGGACTTGATATAAGTCGTTTGGATATTACGGATCGGTTTGCTAACTTTGCTGATACAAGAGGAAGTATAAAGCCACGTTGTCGATAGGTAGACTCAACGTTAAAATCTTTTTCCGAGACAAGCTTCTCCTCCAATGGCGTGTCGTAATCCTCTTGAGGATATGCGAATTACAAAGGTTGAGGAGCACTCAAATCCTGTCATTCGGAGTTTTCACTTTTATCGCTCGTGGCTTTTTATAACTATTACGGGCTGTGTCGAACTCATTGTTTCGGCACAGCCCTTTTAGCTTTACCGAGGCTGAAGCTTAGCTTCTTGAGGTTAAGCATCTCATAAAGGCTAACGACTTGGATAGGCGTATGACTAGTATTTTTATTCAATTTGATATTTAAGACGAAATCAATGAAGCGAGTAATTTATTTAATAACCTTCCTGCTAGCGTTAGGCTTGGTTATTCCACTCAAGGCGAGCGTGCAAATCAAACACATCGCACCTCAATTTTGGTGGGCGGAGATGAAGAACCCTAAACTGCAAATCCTACTACACGGCGACAACATTGCGACCTACCAAATCAAAGTCAAGGGGCAAGGAGTTCAGCTAGACGAAGTAGTGCTACAAGAGAGCCCCAACTATGCCATTATCTACGTAGATCTTGCTAAAGCGCCTGCGCAGACGATGCAGATTGAGCTGCGCAAAGGGAAGAAAACGATAAGTATTCCCTACGAAATCAAGCAGCGCCAGCCTGACGCCTCACAAGTGAAAGGATTTGACGCCTCCGATGTCCTATACCTAATTATGCCCGATCGCTTCGCTAATGGGGATAGAAGCAACGACCAAGTACGAGGCATACACCCCGATGTGCTAGATCGGAGCAACGGGTTCGCCCGACATGGGGGCGATCTTCTAGGCATTGAGCAGCGACTAGATTACCTCGATAGCCTCGGAGTTACCGCCATTTGGCTCAATCCCGTTCAAGAGAATAATATGCCAGAGGGCTCATATCACGGCTATGCAATTACCGATTATTATCAGATAGATCCTAGATTTGGGTCAAATGAAGACTTTCGTCGTCTAGTCCAGCAGGCTCATAGGCGTGGAATGAAGGTCGTGATGGATATGATCTTCAACCACTGTGGTATTCACAACTACCTCTATGCGGATATGCCGAGCCGAGATTGGTTCAACTATGATGGGCATTATAGACAGACCAGCTACCGCACAGTTACTCAATCGGACGCTTATAGTACCGATTCGGCTCGTCGCATCGCTCTAGATGGGTGGTTCGTTTCAGTGATGCCAGACTTCAATCAGCGCAATCGCCACGTAGAGGCTTATCTAATCCAGAACAGTATTTGGTGGATTGAGTTCGCTGGTATCAATGGTATTCGCCAAGACACGCACCCTTACGCAGACTTCGATATGATGGCTCGTTGGTGCAAGGCCGTCCGAGAGGAGTATCCACTCTTCAATATCGTAGGCGAAACTTGGCTCAACAGCAACGTACTCATCTCCTACTGGCAGGAGCATAGCCGTCTGGCTGCTCCTCGCAACTCACACCTGCCTACGGTCATGGACTTCCCGCTAATGGAAATAATGAACAAAGCCTTCGATGAAGAAACAGGTGATTGGGGTGGCGGTCTATTCCGCATCTACGACTATCTCTCGCAAGACATGGTCTATCCCAACCCCATGAGTCTACTTACCTTCCTTGACAATCACGATACCTCCCGCTTTGCACGTGACCAAAAACAAGCAAGCAACCAAGATCGCTACCGCCAAGCCATCGCTATGCTACTGACAGTACGTGGTATTCCCCAGCTCTACTACGGCACAGAAATCTTAATGCCAGCAGACAAAGCTCACGGAGATGGAGCACTGCGTGCAGACTTCCCGGGTGGCTGGCCTACAGACTCGATTAACCTATTCTCCTCTGCCGAGCGACAAGGCGCAGTTGCCGAGGCTTGGCGTTTAATGAGCCGTCTGCTACATTGGCGCAAAGGAAATGCGGTGATCGCCCGAGGCGACTTCAAGCACCAAGCTCCGCAAAACGGGCTATACATCTACAAACGTAGTTTGACCGATAAGGCTGTGACGGTCATCTTCAACGGGACAGATGCCGAGCAGAAGCTAGACCACAGCTACTGGCAGGAGCTACTCCCCATAGGAGCGGCTCGGGAGGTGCTAACTGGACAGACGATTGATATACACCAGCACACTAATCTCCCCAAGCGTAGCGTTCTTATCCTCGAGTATTAACTCATATGTAATCGACTGACCGAGTGGCGCTCTAGGGAAACTCTATGCAGAAAAATCGTACATTTACACTGAATAAATTAATAAACTCGTATCTAAATAATTCATCATCTAGAACAACTTATGAAGAAAAGTATCATTGCTGCGGCTGTCATTGCTGCAGGTCTATTCGCCTCTTGTGCCAAGGAGCCACAGGGCTACATCATCTCTGGTACAGTACCCGCAGAGGCTCAAGCCAATGGTGAGTACGTTTATCTAATCACCTTTGATGCAGAGATGCAAGACTACAAGCACATCGATAGTGCTAAGGTAGAGAACAATGCTTTCACATTTGCAGAGCGCACGCCCGAAGATCTCATGGCCGACGCCTCTCTGATCCTCAAGAATGAGTACTCAACCCCATTGGTACTAGAGAAAGGTCACATCCAAGTGGATATGACTGCTCCATCGGCTAAGGGGACTAAGCTCAACGATGCACTAGCCGCCTACACGGGCAAGATCGACAGCATGTCTAAGTCTATGGGCGAGCATATTGGTCGTCTACGTGCCATGGAGGACGAAGCTGCTGCAATAGCAGAGTACGAGGAGCTACTCAAAGGCTACAATAATGCACTCAAAGCAGACTCCGAGCGACTCCTAGCCGAGTATCCCAACAACATACTCGGAGTACTTGCCTTCGAGAACCTGCTCACCTCCGAAGAAGACATTGATGCCAAACGTCTAGAGGAGCTCAAGGCCAAGGTTGCTCCTGAGCTACAAGCGATGCCTCGCATCAAGAAGCATCTGGATATGCTGGAGTCCAAGTTCCGCACCGATGTTGGCCAAATGTTCATTGACTTCGAGGGCGTAGATAGCAATGGTGCAGCCAATAAGCTGAGCGACTTTGTAGGAAAAGGACACTATACGCTTGTAGACTTCTGGGCTTCATGGTGCGGTCCTTGTCGCAGAGAGATGCCTAACCTAATCAAAGTATGCGACACATACGGCAAGAAGGGACTTACTATCGTGGGCGTAGCTGTATGGGACGAAATGGAGAAGCACGTCAAGGCAGTTGAGGAAGACAAGATCACATGGCCACAAATCTTCAACAAGGACGAGGCGACTAAGCTCTACGGCATCACAGGCATTCCTCATATCATTCTTTTCGGCCCCGACGGTACGATCATAGCTCGCGATTTACGTGGCGAGGGCATCTCGGAGAAACTCGACGAAATACTGCAAGCTAACGGCGGTAAGCTCTAAAACCCCGAGGCACGACATGACGCCCAAGCTCTACTCGGTGGTCTAAAGCGTCATACTACTAGCAAGACCAAAGCCAGATACTTATGACAATCCTAGCGATTGCACAAGTATCTGGCTTTGGTCTTAGCCTTTTTCTAGGTCTGTGTAGCTAGAGTCCTTGCTTGATCGAGGCTACATGATCCCATGTACCGCCATTGATAACGCCCTTGATACCGTTGCGCTCAAGGATACTCTTGGCTTGGGAACTTCTATTACCACTGCGGCAAAAAACCACAATACCTTTCTTGTTCTTAAACTCGGCCACACGAGCCCCCACATCATTGAGGGGGATATTGACGGCACCGGGGACACTACCAGAGGCAAACTCTGCCGGCGTACGCACATCGACCAAGAATGCACCCTCACGAATGGCATTGGCAATAGTCTGATCGTCGGACTGTCCTAGTAGGTTCTTCAAAAATCCAAACATAACGAATACTATAATTATAACGGGGATAGCGATTGACGCTATTTTTTTGATACTCTGCTTTGACATACATAATCTGTTTTGGGGACATCAGTCTGGGCAATGGCACCAAAGCCTCCCTCAATGTCTGTGAATGAGCGGTAGCCTCTTGCCTGCAAGATGCTAGCAGCGATCATACTGCGGTATCCACCTGCACAGTGCAGATAGAAGTGCCTATCACGTGGCAGGTCGCTTATCCAATCGTTGATGTAGGCAAGTGGACGGCTATAAGCATCGACTATATGCTCGGCAGCATACTCGCTCTCCTTGCGTACGTCGATTACGAGCGTTTCGTCGGCCTTGAACTGTTGTGCGAACTCTGCGGCGGAAATGCGCTCTACCGAATCTGTCTCTCGGCCTGAAGCCTGCCAAGCCTCAAATCCACCGGAGAGATAGCCAAGCACATGGTCGAAGCCCACACGGCTGAGCCTTGTGATCGCCTCTTCTTCTCGACCAGCGTCTACAACGAGCAGCAGAGGCTGCTTGACGTCTACGATCATCGTACCCACCCAAGGGGCAAAGTCGCCGTCTATCCCGATGTTGATAGAGCGAGGAATGAAGCCCTTGGCGAAAACTCCCGGAGCACGTGCATCTAGCACCAAGGCTCCCGATGCCTCGGCTACGGCCTCGAAGTCCTTTGGCGATAGGGGCACTAACCCACGCTCAAGGACACGATCAATGCTATCGTAGCCCAGTTTATTCATCGCCACATTACCGCCAAAGTAGGCAGGAGGGGGCAAGAGCCCCTCGGTAACGGCTGCGACGAATGCCTCTTTGCTTGGCTGGTTGAGGGCATAGTTCACTCGCTTTTGGTTACCTAGACTATCGACTGTTTCCTTCATCATATTCTTACCACAAGCCGAGCCTGCACCATGGGCCGGGTAGACTGTAATATCGTCCGATAGAGGGAGGATCTTGTTGTACAGGCTCTCGTAGAGTAGCCCTGCAAGCTCCTCTTGAGTGAGATTGGCGGCCTTCTGAGCTAGATCGGGGCGGCCCACATCACCTAGGAAGAGGGTATCGCCACTAAAGAGAGCCGTTTCCTTACCGTCCTCGTCGATAAGCAAGAAGCACGAGCTCTCCATCGTATGCCCGGGGGTATGTAGGACACGTACCTTTGCCTTACCTACCTCAAAAGTCTGATTGTCCTCTGCCACGATAGCCTCGAAGCCGGGTTGAGCCGTAGGGCCATAGACGATAGGGGCCCCTGTGGCCTTGCTCAGATCAATATGTCCGCTTACGAAATCGGCGTGGAAGTGTGTCTCGAAGATGTATTTGAGCTGCACACCATCACGCTTGAGCCTATCGAGATAGGGCGTTACCTCACGCAGAGGGTCGATGATGGCGGCCTCGCCCATTGAGGTAATGTAGTAGGCACCCTGTGCTAGGCAGCCCGTGTAAATCTGTTCTACTGTCATAGTTGTTGAATGCTTTAATGTTTATTGACGCTACAAAGATGGGGCAGGCTGGCAAACTGCACAGCTACTTTTGTCACACAAGGGCTATGGCTAGGCTAGGAATAGCTCTCTCAAGATGATATACAGCCCCATCACGAGTACAAACCAGCCGAAAGCAGGCTTGAGCTTAGCTCCGTCGATGCGCTGAGATAGCTTCATGCCGACGAATATGCCCCCAATAGCAAAAGCCGTAACAGCCAATAGTAGGCCCCAATCCAAGCCTGCCAAATCTCTCTCGCCGAGGAACCCTAATAGGGACTTGGCTGCGATGATCACAAGAGAAGTGCCGACAGCTTCCTTCATAGGCAGGGAGCCCAGAAGCACCAAGGCAGGGATAATCAAGAAGCCACCCCCAGCGCCTACCAACCCCGTGAGCATACCGACCACAGTTCCCTCAAGCAGAATAAGCATATAGGGCGACCGTCCACGGCTCTGCGCCTTACTCTCTTGCACCCCCTGTGGGCGTATCATACCGATAGAGGCAACCAACATCAGCACAGCGAATAGGAGCATTAGGAGCATACCACGGTCTAGAACAAAGCTCC
This sequence comes from Porphyromonas sp. COT-290 OH860, assembly GCF_000768935.1. Taxonomy (NCBI): domain Bacteria; kingdom Pseudomonadati; phylum Bacteroidota; class Bacteroidia; order Bacteroidales; family Porphyromonadaceae; genus Porphyromonas; species Porphyromonas sp. COT-290 OH860. The sequence goes on from NZ_JRAR01000060.1 coordinate 36,985, forward strand.
CCAGCTGCAAGACCTGCTCGGGGATCGCAGGCACTAGATAGGCCCTCGTCAGGTAGACAGCCACGATAGAGGGTAACCCAAAAAGGATAGCCGTAGGGACGTCTACCAGCTGCCGACGAAAGTAAGACACACTACCCACAACACTCGTTACCCCCACGACAAATAGTGAATATGCCGTAGCCAATACGGGGTCTACCCCCAGCAAATAGACCAATACGGGGACGGTGAGGATACTGCCCCCGCCACCGACTAGACCTAGAGCCAAACCAATTAGAATAGATGCTAGATAACCGACTAAGTACATAATAGATGATAGCATTTGTGATGAAACAAAGGTCGCCTATCTAGTGCAGGTGTACTGCTACTTTGGTCACACAAGCGTGATTTTGTTGCGTCCCAACTGCACCTGCCCTGCCTCCTCGAGCTGTTTGAGCAGCCTCGACACTACTGCTCGTGCCGTACCTAGCTCACTGGCCAGCTGCTCGTGGGTAATGGCTATGGTAGACGAGGCAGTGAGCTCGGCCTTTTTGCCCAAGAGTGTGAGGAGCCGTTCGTCTACTTTCTTGAAGGCTATGGCGTTGATCGTCTCGAGTAGCTCCTCGAAGCGCTTGTGATACGAACGGAATATATAGTCTAGCCACTCGGGGTGCTCCTTGATGAAGAGAGAAACTTTGTCCACGGGGAGGAAGAGGATCTCGGCATCGTCCTCGATCTCTACCTTAACCTTACTAGGCTCGTTGTGCAGCCCCCCGAGGAAAGACATAATACAGCTCTCACCCGCCTTGATATAGTAGAGTAAGATCTCTCGGCCATCGTCCTCGGTGCGGATTACCTTCATGACCCCTCGAATAACTATCGGGATCGAGCGAATGTGGGCGTGCTCGTTAAGGATAACGCTCCCAGCCTCGTAGGTTTTGAGGATACTATGCTCATAGAGCTTGGCTACCAGCTCTGGAGATGAGCGAAACTCGGCAATGTCTTCTAGATACTTCATAGAGGCAAACTTACTCATTTACCCACAGAAATCATAGTACTAAAGACTTTGGAGAGAAGAAAATCATTGGTATTCGATCAACTGTCTAGAAAAGCTCGAAAGTAGCTGACCTAATCTTATTGCACCCACAGCCCCCCTCTTGGAGCATCGAAGGCTGTCGAACGTAAGCACTACCCAAACGGAGAGTGATCCAGAGCTTATCCTAAGCTAAGCAAGACTGGCAGTACTCCAAGCAGAGGCAATACAGCCACAGAGAAGCCTAACCAATTACGCTCGCTTCGAGGCTTCATTTGTCTACGATTTTCGTCAAGAAGTGTAAATATATTAGCCACAAATTCTTAAAAACACATGAGCTATTCATCAAGACTAGTGAGAGGATTTGAAAAGATTGAAGGGAAGAATCTCGGAGATTGATGGACTAACCTTGGAAGGTATCTCCATCAATCACGGAGCATTGATGGGAAGAAATGGCCAAACGAGTGCTACGATCGGAGCGATCGTCTCCAACAATCACTACATACATCTATATATCAACAAATTAACAAAACAAGATTTTAAGCCTCTATTTCCGTTTGGCTGGGGCCTAGGAGCCCAGCCAAGGTCGGACGTAATCTAGAGCCTCCCAGAGGCCAAATACGAGGTCTACTCTTGGCAAGAGCTCATTTCGCTGCTACCCGATCGACACACCCAAGGCACTTCAATCATATAAATCACAGAGCTTACTTTGTTAAAATATCCAAACAAATTTAGTTGCGACTATTCGAGCCAACAACCAAACTCTTCCCTACCTTTGGGGGCCACAAGTATTAGAAGTAATTTGATACATTTACCTCGTAAACATTATTCATAGTATCACAAATGGTTGCCAACAATATAGACCCTATTCTAGAGAAAATCACAGTTATAGAACATGGCTTTCGGCATATTCTTGATGCCCTAGAGGAGGTATTATCTCAATACTCAGAAAAGGAGTGTCTTGATATAGCCATCAGCCTTACCACTCACGAGGCCTATCAAGTACGTATGCTCTCCACTGCTCTACTAGGGCGGCTAGCCGCCTCAAAACATATCAAAGCATACCAAGTACTTAAAGAACACATAGGCCTTGACCCTAACTGGCGTGTACAGGAAATGCTTGCCATGGCTTTCGATACCATTTGTAGAGGACAAGGATACGAGCAGTCCCTCCCGATAATCCAAGAATGGCTCTCAGACAAGAACCCCAACATCATTAGAGCAGTAACAGAGGGGCTTCGTGTTTGGACTAGTAGACCATTCTTCAAAGAACATATAGCTCTTGCCATTGAGCTCCTCAGCCAGCACAAAGCGCACAAGAGCGAATATGTGCGTAAATCCGTAGGCAACGCTCTCAAAGACATTAGCAAAAAACATGCAGGACTCATAGCAGAGGAACTGGCTCACTGGGATCTATCCAACCCATTAATTCGATTTACACATAAGCACGCTTGCAAAAACCTTCAATAATCTCACATATTAATAATTATATCGCGCATTAGAGGGCTCTAAGACCAAGGGGGAACTAGAACCTACTCAAGTGTATACATCAAGCAGACGGCTAAGTCCGCACAGAGTAGATGTCGCAAGCTACTTGGGCTGTTTCCGTATTATGATCTCCCTCTTTTACCAATCAGTAGCACAGCGAAACGAAGAGATTAGACACACGCCCTCACAACGACAATAGATTTGATCACAGCCATAAACGAGCCTAACGAACACACCTCCCAGATAGCCCCTTAGCGACTCCAAGACAACCGCCAATAAGCACTCGGGAATGACTATATTTGTACAAATTCAACAATGTAGAAAGCTAATTAACACCAACGATCATGCGCAAAGCCACGCTTATTGCACTGTGTATAGCCATAGCCCTACCCGCTCTGGCGAGTATTCCACCGCCTCTTAGAGGATTTAGCTATCAGCAAGAAGTCGCTCCGACGGGCAGAGAGTGGGAGAATCCCGAGGCATATGCCCTCAACAAAGAGCAGCCTCGTGCACACTTCTTCTCCTTCGCCTCAGTAGCCTCTGCCGCTCGTGTCCTCCCAGAGCATAGCGAGTATTACCTCTCTCTAGACGGCACATGGCAGTTCCACTGGGTGGGTAACCCTAGCGAGCGTCCCGTGGACTTCTACAAAACGAACTTTGATGCCTCCTCTTGGGCCAAGGTACCAGTACCCATGTGCTGGAATGTCTACGGGCTACAAAAAGACGGACGGCAGAAGTACGGCACTCCTATCTATGTCAATCAGCCAGCTATCTTCTACCACGAGCGCAAGATAGACGACTGGCGAGGAGGCGTGATGCGCACACCCCCTACGGACTGGACGACCTACAAGCATCGCAACGAAGTGGGATCGTACCGCCGCACCTTCACAGTCCCCCAAGCGTGGGACGGGCACGAGATCTACATCAACTTCGACGGTGTAGATTCATTCTTCTACCTCTGGATTAACGGCCAATATGTAGGCTTCTCCAAGAACTCACGCAATCTGGCCGCCTTCGACATCACCTCGTACCTCCGCAGGGGCGAGAACCTAGTAGCCGTAGAGGTCTATCGCAGTAGCGACGGCTCCTTTCTAGAAACACAAGATATGTTTCGTCTGCCGGGGATTATCCGTTCGGTTTCACTCACAGCCAAGCCCAAGCTCCACATCAGAGATCTACAAGTGATTCCCAACCTCGACGAGCAATACCGCCACGGCGAGCTCAACATCACGGCCGAGCTACGCAACCACACAGGCAGAGGCATCAAACCCCACAGCATAGACTATTGGCTATACGCCCTACCTCTGTATAGCGATCAAGCGACACTCGTACGGGGAGCCCATGCACATAGCTCTATCAACAAGCTAGAGGCTGGAGGATCGGAGCGATACCGCACGACGCTCAAGCTAGAGTACCCCAAACTCTGGTCTGCCGAGGCTCCCTATCGCTATGTACTAGTGGCGGAGCTGAAGAACGCCAAGGGGCAGACGATCGAGATCGTATCGACCTACACGGGCTTCCGCGAGGTGGAGATCAAGGACACCAAAGCCGAGGACGATGAGTTCGGTCTAGCTGGGCGATACTTCTACATCAACGGCCGACCTACCAAGCTCAAGGGCGTCAACCGCCACGAAACGCACCCAACCACTGGTCACGTACTCACATACGAGCAGATGGAGCAGGAGGTTATGCTGATGAAGCGTGCCAACATCAACCATGTACGCAACTCTCACTACCCTACCCACCCATACTTCTATTACCTATGTGATAAGTATGGTATCTACCTAGAGGACGAAGCCAACATCGAGTCGCATCTATATTATTACGGTAAGGAGTCGCTATCGCACGTCCCAGAGTTCGAGGCAGCTCACATCAATCGTATGCTCGAGATGATACGTGCCAATATCAATAGCCCCAGCATCGTCATCTGGTCTTTGGGCAACGAGGCGGGACCGGGCAAGACCTTCGTCAAGTGCTACGACCAAACCAAACTCATAGACACCTCTCGCCCCATACAGTACGAGCGCAACAACGACATCGTTGATATGGGATCGAACCAATACCCCTCGATCTCTTGGGTTAGAGATGCCGTCAAGGGTGGCTACAACATCAAGTATCCATTCCACATCTCCGAGTATGCCCACTCTATGGGTAACGCTGTGGGCGGGCTACAAGACTACTGGGAGGCCATAGAGTCTACCAACTTCTTTTGCGGTGGGGCTATATGGGACTGGGTAGATCAATCCCTATACAACTATACCCCCGAGGGGCTGCGCTATATGGCCTATGGTGGGGACTTCGGCGACAAGCCCAACGACGGTATGTTTGTGATGAATGGTATCATCTTCGCCGATCGCACTCCCAAGCCTCAGTACTACGAGGTGCAGAAAGTGTATCAGTACATCGGTATCGAAGCAGAAGACATTCGCTCGGGACGTGTGCAGATCTTCAACAAAAACTACTACACCGACCTCTCGGCCTACGAGCTACACTGGAGCCTCTGGGAGGGTGGTCTGTCGGTACAGCGGGGTTCGCTCCCGATGCCCAAGGTAGCTCCACGCACTAAGGCTAAGGCAACGATTCCCTTCAGGCTCAATCTGCTCAAACCTCAGCACGAGTACTTCCTCAAAGTCGAGTGCAAGCTCAAAGAGGATATGCCTTGGGCTAAAGCTGGCTTCACGCAGGCTAGAGAGCAACTACTCGTACAGAGCCCCTCGCATAGACAGACACTCGCAGAGGTCGCAGGTGGAGCGACACTCAAGCTCATCAGCCAGCCTAGCCCTACGGTAGTGGGTCGCAACTTCGAGGTGGCCTTCGATGCCCAGCAAGGCACAATACACAAGCTGACCTATGATGGGCAAACAATGATTGAGGCTGGTAATGGCCCTAAGCTATCGACCTTCCGAGCTCCGTGCGACAACGACATCTGGGCATGGGGGGCTTGGGGTAACCACGGGCTGCACAACCTCAAGCACAGAGTGCTACACACGAGTAGCTACCTGAGAGCGGACGGAGCGGCGGTCGTGGTCTTCGGCGTAGAGTCGCAAGCTCCCAATGCAGCTAAGCTCTATGACCGCAGAGCCTCTGGTCGCTATCAGGTCGAGGAGCAGACAGACAAGCCATTTAACAAAGAAGACTTCAAGATCAACACTAATCAAGTCTGGACCGTCTATCCCGATGGCTCTATCGAGCTACAAAGCAACATTACAAGCAATCTAGAGAGCCTAGCGCTCGGTCGCCTCGGCTTCGAGGTCATCGTCCCCAAGCGGTACGACACTTATAGCTACTACGGCCGAGGACCAATCAACAACTACTCAGACCGCAAGACGGGGCAGTTCATCGAGATACATCAGAGCAAGGTGATTGACCAGTTCGTGAGCTTCCCCAAGCCTCAGACAATGGGCAATAGGGAAGATGTACGGTGGGCAGCACTGACCGACGGCTCTGGAGCAGGTCTACTCTTCGTCGCAGGCGACAAGATGAGCACCTCTGCTCTCCCTTGGTCGGCTCTAGAGCTTACCAAGGCACCACACCCACACGAGCTCCCCAGTGCAGGCGATACCCACTTGCATCTAGACGCTAGCGTCAATGGGCTCGGAGGTTTTAGCTGTGGCCAAGGGCCTCCCCTCAAGCACTGCCAGTCGTTCGCCACACCACAGAGCTTCAGCTTCGCCATCAGGCCTCTGCAGTCGGCTGACGAGATCTTCAACAAGGCTCAGATACAGCTCTCGGGCGATCGTCTTCCTCTACTCGCTCGTGATCTGCAAGGACGTGTTCAGATTAAGGAGCAGCAGGCGGGCAAGCTGATGTACTCGATCGACAAGGGTAAGCCCCAAGCATATACGGATCCAGTGGATCTTGCCCAAGGAGGCAATATCAAGATCTGGTACGCAGACAATCCCAAGCTCTACGCCCTAAGCCAATACCCCAAGCTAGCCACTCAGCTCAGCGTGCTATTCGTCAGCAGCGAAGAGGTACATCAGGGTTTCGACGCAGGCAAGCTCCTAGACGGCGATCCCAACACGATTTGGCACTCGACCTATACGGTAACGGTGGGTAAGTTCCCCCACTGGATAGACTTCGATGCACATACGCCCGTTGTGCTCAAGGGCTTCCATTGGCTACCCCGCAAGCACTACGTCAATGGTGACATCAAGGACTACAGCCTATCGGTCAGCCTAGACGCCAAAGAGTGGCAAGAGGTGGCAAGAGGGAGCTTCGACGAGGACAAGACGCTCAAGAAGGTTATGCTGGATAAGCCTGTGAAGGCACGCTATATCCGCTTCACTTGCCTGAGCGCACACAACGGTCAGGATTCAGCGGCAGCAGCCGAGTTCAAAGTCATCACCGACTAGAGCTACCCAGTAACCAACTTAATACCCCAAGGGGGAGCAGCAGAAGTATACGGCCTGCTACTCCCCCTTGGGGTATTCCAGTATATATGTTATCAAAACTCACATGGATCCATGATAGACAATCTTAGAATAGGATTTGATCAAACCAACACCTTAAATATATAGTCCATTGCCAGCATCATAAATTTACGTAAGTTTGTATTATGCTTTCAGTAATTATTAACATAGACAGAAATAACCCACATTAATTACGCTAATAAAAGAATAGCTTATGAGAACATTTTTACGAAATGTAGGAGCTAAATCGGATCACTTTAAGTTCATGCTCCTAGTTTTTCTATTAGGTTGCAGCTACATCACTCAGGTTTGGGCACAGAGCCGACAAGTCTCTGGTGTCGTCCTCGATAACAAGACCAAGGAGTCGATCATCGGAGCCTCGGTCTATGTAGTAGGAACGACTAGTGGCGTGCAGACCGACTTAGATGGCAAGTTTACCCTCACCGTAGACGCCAAGAGTCGCCTCAAAATCTCGTACATCGGCTACACTGAGCAGATTATTGCGGCATCTTCCTTTGGCAATCAGCCACTCCAAATCTTACTAGTTGAGGCATCTTCGGTACTTGACGAGGTCGTGGTAACGGCCTACGGTGGTCGTCAGCTACGCACTAAGCTCACCAACTCAATCGCCAAAGTGGACAAAGAAGTCCTCAAGCAGGGGATGTTCGCCAACCCAGCGCAGGCACTATCGGGTGCTATCGCAGGGCTGAGGGTGGCGCAGACCTCGGGCGACCCAGGCGCTACGCCCTCTATCGTACTGCGTGGTGGTACGGACTTCAACGGAGGTGGCTCGCCTCTTATCCTAGTTGATGGTCAGGTGCGCCCTAGTATGAGCGACATTAACCCCAGTGACATTGAGTCTATGGAGGTGCTCAAGGATGCTGGTGCTACTGCTATCTATGGTGCTCGCGCCAATAACGGCGTAATCCTCATCACCACCAAGCGCGGTCGAAGTGGTCACTCCGAGATCACATTCAGCTCCAAGCTCGGGATGAATTACTTTCATAGTGGATATGATTTCCTAAACGCCCGCGACTACATCCATTGGATGCGCACGGCCTATGTAAATGGTAATACAGCTGCTTGGACGGATGCACGAGGGAATAAACTGACTCACCCAGATGGGTCTGCCATCAAGAGCCTAGCTAATATCAATGCGCTAGACCAAGCACAGCCATTCGGTACGGGGAACAAATACTTCGACAAGGACGGCAAAACGCCTCTCGATGGCAACGTAGCCAACAACGCTATTTGGAGCCCGATGGAGTACTCAGACGAATTAGCCTTCCTACTCAATCAAGGCTGGCAACGGATGGACGACCCAGCAGGTCGTGCCAAAAATGGTATTATCTTCAACGAAAATCGTCTACAAGACTTCAACCTCCAGTCGCCAGCTCTATCACAAGACTATAACCTGAGCATGCGTGGAGGTAACGATCGGGGCAGCTATTACTCGGGTCTAGGCTACAACCACAGCAAAGGCTCGGTCTATGGCAACTGGTATCAGCGTATGTCTTTTATCATCAACGCCGACTACAAAATCAAGCCTTGGCTCAAGTCGGAGTCTAGCTTCAACTTCACAGATGCTAAGTGGTACGGCCTCTCCGATAAGACTAACGTAGTCAATTACTTCAGCCGTGGTTTCTCTGTCCCTCCCACATTCCGAGGTTACAATGCCAAGGGAGAGCAATTGCTAGGTGTAAACTCGGGCGACGGTAACCAGAGGTTCAACCATGACAAGTTTATTCGTGACAACAACACAACTAAGTTCACACTCAACCAAGCGTTCACGATCAACTTCCTCAAAGACCTTTCACTCAAGCTCAATGGCATCTGGTATTACTCCGATGGCAAATACGAATCCTTCGACAAGGACTATCTAGACAAACCGAATGTTTGGAACAAAGCCCGCAATAGCTCTGCCTCCTTTGAGCGTACTCTAGACCAGACTTACAATGCAGTGCTCAACTACCGTACACAAATACAAGAGCACAATCTCGATGCGATGGCAGGCTTCGAGTTCTACGACTCTTACACCAAGGGCTTCTCTGCTTCGGGCTCTGGAGCCCCTACGGACGACTTTATGGATCTTGGCCTAACTCTATCGGAGAAAGATAAGCGAGGTATCGACTCTTGGCACATCCGCAGCCGTATTATGTCTTTCTTCGGTCGATTGAACTACGACTACAAGTCCAAGTATCTACTCTCTTTGGTCGTTCGCCAAGATGGTTACTCTCGCCTAGCCAAAGAAAATCGCTGGGGTACTTTCCCCGGAATGTCGGCCGGTTGGGTCTTCAGCAAAGAAGACTTCATGCAGAGCTACAAAGATATTCTCTCCTTCGGTAAGCTGCGTATGAGCTTCGGTCTCAACGGCAACGTTAATCCCTCCCACGTAAAGCCCTATACAGTGCAAGGAGCTTATAGTGCTCTCAAATACAACGGACAGGTCGGCTTCCTACTCTCGGAGCTACCCAACCCTTATCTTGAATGGGAGAAGTCACGCACCTTCGAGATCGGTGCCGATCTTGGCTTCCTCAACAACCGAATCAACGCCAACATCACCTACTACGACCGCCTGACGATTGACAAATTCGCAGATATAACAATTCCATCGGTCTCTGGGATCAACACAAGTAAATCCAACAATGGGGAATTCCTCAACCGAGGCCTAGAGTTTGAGCTAGCTTTCCGCATCATTGACACGAAAGACTTCAAGTGGCGTTTGGGCTGGAATGGAGCCTATAACCGCAGCACAATCATCAAGCTACCAGACAACAAGAAGATACGCAATCAGCAGAATGCTTTCGAGGTTTACTCTGGCAAAGACCAAACAGATAAAATTTGGGTAGGCGGCTATCAAGAAGGACAGACTCCGGGCGATCTCTACACTTACGAAGCTCTAGGTATCTACCAGAGCGAAGACGAAATCCCCGCAGGGCTAATCGACATCTCTGGTCGCTCGCCTCTCTATGGCGGTAAGGAAGGCTACGACAAGCTAGACCCAGCACAGAAAAAGAACTCACTCCCCATCCGTCCCGGCGACATTCGCTGGAAAGATGTCAATGGTGACGGCAAGATCGACCAGTTTGACAAGGTAAAGGTGGGCAATAATACACCTAAGTGGACTGGCGGCTTCAATACATCCTTTAGCTGGAAGGGGCTAACGCTATCGGCTCGATTCGACTACGCCCTTGGCTTCACAATCATTGATACCAAAACGCCTTGGATCATGGGGGCTGCTCAGGGAACGTTCAACACCATCAAGGAGAGCCAAGACACTTGGTCTGTAAACAACCGTGACGCCAAATATCCACAAGCTGTTTGGGCAGACTTCCTCGGCAAGGACAACTACCGCACCTCTACACTCTTCACTTACAGGGGCGACTACCTATCCTTCAGAGAGGTTACCCTATCCTATCAGCTACCTAAGGCTTGGATCAAGAAGCTCCAGCTAGAAAATTTAGAGCTATCGGTAACGGGGCAGAATCTGGGCTACTGGACACAGAGCAAGCACATCTTCTCGCCTGAGCAGGGCGGTAGCAACAATGGAGGCTATCCATTGCCTCGCATCGTCATCTTCGGAGCTAATCTTACTTTGTAATCATTTCATCAAGTCATCAGAAATATGAAAAAGCTAATATATAAGTTGGTCATAGCCGCCTCCATACTCGGTGGTACTACATCCTGCGACTCACTAGATTTGTCACCCGAAGACTTCTATGGCAGTGGCAACTACTGGAAGAACGAAGCTCATGCCAATAGCTATCTCATCGGGCTACATAAACAGTTTAGAGATAATGCTAGTATGTTCATACACCTTGGGGAGAAACGTGGCGGCACGATGATGAGCTCAACGTCTATCTACGGGACTGTCCTGCACGACTCTGACCTCATCCTCAACAATATCGACAAGGATCGCACACATGTGGCGAACTTCCAGAATCTATACTCCACCTCTATCCTGCAGCTCAACCACTACATCGACCAAGTGAGCAAGGCTTCGTACCTATCGGAAGAGAAGAAGAATGCCCTACTTGCCCCAGCATACGGCATGCGTGCGATGTACTACTTCACGCTCTTCCGTACCTTCGGCGGTGTACCCATCATCACCGAGCCCAAAGTACTCAACGAGAAGATAGACATCAAGAACTTCTACATCCCTCGTGCCTCTTCGGAAGAGACTATGGCTTTCATCAAGTCCGACATCAACAAGAGCGAGGAGATGTATGGCACGGATGCTATCAGGCAAACGTACAATAAAGCGAATTGGTCGAAAGCTGCTACTCTGATGCTCAAGGCTGAGATATATCTCTGGGCAGCCAAAGTAAAACTCTCGGACTTCGAACCCAAGGGAGAGTCCGATCTGCACGTCGCCAAGAGTGCTCTTGAGGGCATTATGGGTAAATTCAGTCTCGAAGACAAGTTCGCCGATGTTCATAGCACGAAAAACAAGGAGAACAAAGAGATCATCTTCGCCGTAAGATATGCCGATGGAGAAGCGGGCAATTCCTTCCAGAGCTACTTCGTTGCCTACAACCTCTTCCTAGACGTGGTCTATGACAAAGACGGCAAGCTCATCAAGACCGACCCATTTAACCTCAAGGGCGGGTCGGGGCCACTCTTCCGTCAGTACAAGAAGGAGCTCTGGGCTTCGTATGACCCAGAAGACACACGTCGCGATGCAACCTTCTACGAAGCCTACAAGGCTCAAGAGCTTGGTTTCGAGAATCTAGGCATCATCATGTGCAAGTTCACTGGGAGCATCAATACCACTGGCAACCACGTCTGGGACAACGACCTAGTCGTCTACCGCTATGCCGATGCTCTACTGATGATGGCCGAGGTGGAGAATGGTCTAGGCAACTCACCTGCCGACTACATCAACCAAGTGCGTAAGCGTGCCTATGGCGACAACTATGCCAAGCACGCCTACAAGGGCGGAGACTATGCCGAGAATGAGCTAGAGATCCTACACGAGCGCGACAAAGAATTCGTAGCCGAGGGCAAACGCTGGTTCGACCTCGTGCGTATGCGCGATGCCAACAAGGAGTCCCTTGCCTTCTCTCCCAAGGCGAACTATTCGGATAAGAAAGAGCCTGTCCTCTCGCTCACGGAAGAGAAGCACAAACTCCTCTGGCCTATCGACAAGAATACGCTCACACTTAACTCAGCCTTGAACCAAACACCAGGCTATTAGCCTAGAGTCAGGTATAGTACTAATACACTGAGGGCCAGCTGAGCAATTTGCTCGGCTGGCCCTCAGTGTATATATGCAAAAGCCAATCTAGTGATAGTCCAAAAAGTACACCTTACCCGTGGAGAGGCTATAAATCGCACCATATATGCGTATGGCACCCTCCTGCTCCATCTGGGTGAGTATTTGGCTCTCATGCCTGATTTCCTCAATCGTCATACGCACATTCTGTAGCGCAACAGCATCGGCAAAGGCCTTATTTCGGTGCACACGTGGCCCCATATATTCCGTGTGCTCGATGACGGGTCTTAGCTTGTCCATAATGTGGGTAATGTGTCCCAGCTCCACCCCCTTGATTGCCGCCTTAACCGCTCCGCAGTCCTCATGCCCCATCACCACCACGAGCTTGGCTCCAGCCACCTTGCAAGCGAACTCAATGCTCCCGAGCATATGCTTGTAGACAACATTGCCAGCAATACGGCTAACAAACAGATCACCTACTCCTCGATCGAAGATATACTCTACTGGCACACGGCTATCAATGCATGAGAGAATAATGGCCTCGGGGTGCTGCTCCTCAAGCGACTCTCGCATCTGCGAGCGAAAGTCCCTAGGCGTGTGTACACTTGCCATGTATCTGAGGTTACCAGCCTTGAGGCTCTCTAGTACGCCCTCGGGAGTTAGTTGTTGCTGCTCTTCTTTTGTCAATGTGTATTAGTCTAGGGCGTTTAGCCAAGGCGTTCGACGGCTTGGGCAAATAATTCACTCAGCTTTTGGCTCTGTTGCTGATGCGTTAGATGTGTATTATCGAGCACTACCGCGTCCTCCGCCTGACGCAACGGCGAAACAGCTCGATGGCTATCGGCATAGTCACGGCTCTCCACGTTGGCCAGCACCTCCTCTAGCGTGGTCATGTTATCTCCTTTCTCTCGCAACTCTAGTAGCCGACGCTGGGCTCTAACCTTGGGGTCTGCTGTTACAAATATCTTGAGCTCTGCCTCGGGAAATACGTTCGTGCCAATATCACGCCCGTCCATCACGACACCCTTATTCGCTCCCATGCGCTGCTGCTCTTTGGTGAGAGCTTCACGCACAGCAGGTATTGCACTAATGGGGCTGACGAAATTGGACACACGCATCGTACGTATCTCTTGCTCCACTCGTTCGTCCCCTAGGTATAGCTCTGGTAGTCCATCAGCATTTAGCCGGAAGCTCAGACGTAGCTGAGGGAGTAGAGCCTCTAGACCCACCTCATCGATGTGCTCTGCGTCGATGAGCCCTGCACGCAGAGCCGCCAGAGTGACGCCTCGGTACATAGCACCAGTGTCTATATAGATGTAGCCAACCTCACGTGCTAGGGCTTTGGCCATGGTGCTCTTGCCGCAAGAGCTGTGTCCGTCTATCGCTACGATGATCTTTTTATCCATATTCTGAGCGTTAATATTGTTGCAAACAAGTTTATTTAGAAATACAAATGTACCTCAAATCTCGCCTTATTCCCAAGACTGAGCGAACAAAACTCTGAAAGCAGACAAGGACATGCCCACCAATATAGGCAATGAAAAGTGGAGTGCCTTATGCCAAACTCTATGCAGGCCTACAGACGCCACACATCAGGGCAAAAAGAAGGCGGTGTAACGAGATTTATATCTCACTACACCGCCTTAAAAGTGACCCCGGTGGGGCTCGAACCCACGACCCAATGATTAAGAGTCATTTGCTCTACCAACTGAGCTACAGAGTCTAAAGTGTGATCTATTACATTACTCAAAGCAAACGAGAGATGATCGCTACCCTCGCTGTGACCCCGGTGGGGCTCGAACCCACGACCCAATGATTAAGAGTCATTTGCTCTACCAACTGAGCTACAGAGTCATTTCTGCAAGAGTCTAGACCTACTTTCTCACTACACTCTATCAAAGTCAGGACAATAAGACAATTAAAAACAAGAACTTAGAAACAAAAATGACGCATCAGCCATATTGGCCAATGCGTCATTCATTATTTAGGCGGATAGCCTTATTCCTTGATGCGGCCGATGTACGAACCGTCACGAGTATCAATCTCGATCAGCTCGCCCTCTGTGATGAATAGAGGCACACGCACCTCGGCACCAGTTTCTACAGTAGCAGGCTTGAGCGTGTTGGTAGCTGTATCCCCCTTGAGGCCGGGCTCTGTATAGGTCACACGTAGTACAACGTGAGCTGGTAGCTCACAAGTCAAGATCGTTTCGCTCTCTGCATGCACCATCGCTTCAACCATATCACCCTCTTTGAGGAACTGAACGCCATCAATAGCAGCCTCGGGGATAGAGATCTGCTCAAAGGTTTCTGGGTGCATGAAGTTCATGCCCATATCGTCTTTGTAGAGGAACTGGTAGGGACGACGCTCGATGCGTACTTCCTCCACACGTACACCACTATTCCAAGTCTTGTCTAGGACACGACCAGTAGCTACGTTCTTGAGTTTTGTGCGAACGAAAGCTGGGCCTTTACCCGGTTTAACGTGGAGGAACTCGGTGATGAAGTAGTACTGCCCATCAATGTCTAGACACATACCATTGCGAAAGTCTGCTGTTGTAGCCATATTATTTACGTTACATTAATATTGAATTCTTGCGTCTACAAAAATAGTCATTCCGATTATGAATACAATAACTCCTACTAGCCCCACTGGAAATCTCAAATAACAGACTTAATTGGAGGCATTATACTACCCTAACCTCACCTTCGGCTGGCAACCTAGAGCAGGTTGAAGGGCGATCTTGATACGTTTCTGTATAATTATGCAAAAGAAACTCGGTGATATTTCTTACCCACAGCAAGAGTTATCTATTTTTTGATGGGAAGATCTTTGGAGATTGGAGGACTAAGTCGCACGGATATGTCCACCAATTCGGTAGGATTGATGGGAAGAATCTCCACAAAATCAGCCTTCGCAAGATAAATCCGCCTACAAAACACACTTAAACAAATGGCTATAAGCAGATTACAAAAACCCATTTCTAAGGACAATCTCCTTGTGGCTAGAGGTAGAGTGCGCAAATAAGGTCGGACGCCGTGTAGAGCCTCCTAGGTGCCAAATACGAGGTTTGCCATTTTTCGCGTAAGTAACCGAAGGCCTACTACCCTACCCCCTCAAACATCATCGAAAGTCTAAATTTCGCAATCTAGTTTGTTAAATTATGCCAATGCCCATAAAGTAGCACTCAAACCCTTGGCCCGAATCATATTCCTGATCTCAGGTCACTACCAAATACTGGGGAGCACGAGATAGCAGAATGCCCAGAGAGCCACGTCGCTTATGGCATTTGGCCCGATCATGTAGCTCTGCAACTCCCTTTGAGTCGCACAGACTTCATTTTCGGCCTCATGCTTAGCAGCTCGCTCTCTGGGCACTCCAGCACACCGCACATAGAGCTGTATAGACAAGACCCAACTACACAGCCTCCTTACAACAATCTGTAAGCGGGGGAACCTCCAAACTATCGAACCTGAATCTTACGCACACTATTGCCAACCTTGATGATGTAGGAACCCTCATCTAGGGTTAGACTGGCCTCTGTAGAGAGTTTGCTCTTAAAAACTTTCTTACCTAGCAGATCAAAAACAGCTACCACCGATGGACGAGCACTATTGATGCGCACTAGATGCCCTTCAACAAAGACGTCAAACCCAGAAGAGCCATCAATCACGTCTTCGACCGATACCTTTTCACTCTCCACGATTTGGGCAAATCGTTTCCATTCGGGTGCCTGCTTATATTTAGCTGCGGCTCCAATAGACACCGTCAGTATACTCCCCTCTTCAATTTCTTCGGGGAACTCATTGAAGTCATTGTCGTCCGCAAAGAAGACGGGAGGCTCAGCTGCTACAATAGAAATCTTTTTGAGTTTGCTACAAACAGAAAAAGCATCGGCAAGGACGGTTTTGAGAGCAGAGCCTATGTGAAGTTCCTCGAGCTTGAGACATCGGTAAAACAGATAGGGACTAAGCACTTCAAGCCGATCTGGCAATCTCATTCTTTTGATTCCTGTTTCTGAGAAAGCGCGACTATGAATATCTGTCACACTCTGTGGAATTTCGATATGCTCCACGTTGGCACAAGCCTCAAAGGCAGATTCTCCAATCTGCTCCACACCCATTGGGATCACAACATTAAGGCTATCTGGGTGTCCTTGCGGATATCGTAGCAAAGTTTTCTTGTCCTTAGTATAGAGTAGACCATTAATTGTGGCATACTTCTTATTACCATCGGCCACCTTGAACTCTTTGAGGTGATACATACCTTGGTTAGAACCAACTTCATCAAACTCCTCCAAGCTGGCAGGCAACTCTAAGGACTCTAGATGAATACAACGATTGAGAGCAGCCTCGCCGATCTTTTTCAATCTTTTCGATAGCGTAAGGCTCTTGAGGTACACATTGCCCATCATCGCCGCAGGAGCAAGCTCCTCTACACTCTCGGGCATGACATAAGAGGTGAAGCTCCGCCTAAATGACGGGCTCAGGTACAAGATCTTGATGTCCTTATCATAGAGGATCTCGTCCTTGATCGCCAGATGCTTATTCAGTGGACTTAGTTTTATTTGTTTGAGATAAAATAAATCGTAGAAAGCATCCCTGCCAATCTTCTGTAAGCTAGCACCGATTTGTAGCTCCGTCGCTTTGGTTACATACATAAAAGCTTCTTCCTCAACCTCCACGACATTGTCGGGAATGGCAATCTTCTTGAGTTTGGAAAAGGCGAAAGCTTGGCTCTTAATAACCTTAATAGTCTTAGGCATGGTACAATTCTCCAACTCCAATCTTGGATCACCAAAAGCGTCCTTACCTATAGCGACTACTGTATAGGTTACTCCATCGTTTGTGACAGTCTCGGGAATGGTCAAGTCCTTGAAGTTCTTTTTGTCCCTTGGGTCCTGTCGCTGAAGTTTAGAAACCTCTACGGTCTTGGCAGCCTCATCTAAAATGGCATAACGCAGAGGTGAAACAAAAAAGGTTTTGGCTTTCTTGTCTGCCCTCAGCTGGCTTTGTTCTCTAAGCCTTGTAGATCTCGCATACAAATCTTCGTGTGCTTGATCCGTCCGCACTTGCGCCGACACTACCGATAGCGAAATCGCCAGAAGCAGCGCAGAGGTAAATACTTTTCCTTTCATAACGTTAACTTTTTGTAGATGTTGATGATGTAATGATGTTTCTTATAGTTGAGAATTTGTAGATCATGTAGCTCTTGATAGTCTGATCGTATTGCGAGAGTCCTGTTTGTCCTGTAGAAGAATCCACGAGGGCTTATAGGGATTATCCGTTGTTAGAACAAAGGTTCGCCCCTCCCGATCCTTATCATTGAAGTCGGCACTATCACCGATATTAGCAAAGGGAGCGACGAGTAGCTCCAGCTGGAATAGCTGTATCAGTCTACTATTAACATTATCTTTGGGATTCTTCGCTGGGTCATAGGTAAACTTGACTTCTGACTCCGAGATAATCTCCATACCAACTGGGATATGAAATACCCGTGTACCCATTCCTAGATTGCTGATGTCAATCGCCCCCCACACTCCTAGCGATCCGCCAAAGCTAGGGTGCCTCTGTACTATTCCAAAGGCAATTATCTCCAGAGGAGAGCCTGCATTCTTACAGGAAGCCTTGACACTACTGATTGCATTCTGAGCTCGTCCCGTAGAGGTCTTTGCGTCCATTGCCCATACGCCTCTCTTTAGATGGCTAGATAGGGGTAGCTGCTTGGCCTGTAGAATACAAGTACCATCGGCACTACTAAGGCTGGGAGTATCTCCTCCATGGACTCGATCTAGACGCTGTACTCGCACACCAAAGATCTCTTGAGCTCTGTACAACTCAATACCTGTAGGCGTGTACCTAAAGGGTAAGGAATACGACACCCCATCTAACCGAAATGTGAGATGCCGCTCTTCGGTCATCTGGACATCATTAATAGTCTTGCCCCCCACGGTAAGCGCACTGTAATAGATATGATTGTCTACAGATGAGGTACGGATCTGCTCAAGGGACTTGGCCCAATCGTCAGTCTTGGCGGGAGTCATCACAACCAAAGAGCGGGATTTAGCCCCCCTCAGGATAACGCTATCGGACGAAGCTCGCAGGATCTGGTAGCTATAATCTCCGCCTGCTCCTTCGCTGATATTCGCCCCACGAAAAACATGCAAACGGCTATTAGGCTCCGAGTAAATATGTATGGCTCTATTGTAGGTATTGAAGACTAGAGAGGGGCCGTTGGAGGCATTGACTTCGTAATGTCCCTCGTCGATAGGGCGGCTAGGATCGAGCAGCTCCGAAGCGGCGCTCACGACACCTTGATCGGAAAATCGGACGAAAGTTGTGAACCCGCCGTAGATTTGCCCCTCGGAAGGGTAAACACGCATCTCCCATCCATTGGGAGCGGCAGGGAGTATTTTTAGTGTTTCTTGTATCGTGGCCTGCATTCTCTCAGAGGGACTCCGGTCAAATATGAATACTTCTCGTCGCTGGCATCCCCAGCTCACAGAGATAACCGTGGCTATCGTAGCCGATATAAGTTGCTTCTTTAGACTCATGACGGTACTATTTATCGTTTATCACCAATGAGTTAATATCCAAATCTTTGATCTCGGTCTGGCGACGCAGCACGCAATCTCTCAAAGCATGTAGATTGATCCCCCAATCATACTGTAGATAGCTACTGACAATCTCGAACTTTCGTTTAATCAACTCTCTTCCTCGATCTCCTGCGGCAAAGAGCTTGGCGTCCCACATCTCTGGAGCATCTGTCACGAAAGTAGCTTGTAGCTCTACAAAGTCTTCGTAGTGCTGACTAGAAGCATAAGGACTAATGAACCCTGCTCTTAGTGCATTGATCTCACTAACACGAAGATTCTTGATCATATCTAGACGTTTATTATAGGTAGAGTGCTCCTGCATCAGCATTTTATTAGCCTCCAACTCTCTTTTCTCCTTCTTGTAGAGCTCCATCTGCTGGGTCTCTTCTTTGGTACGGCGACTACCAAGAGCATACAAGCGGTAATACTCTTGGGCAACCTTTGTGTATTTTTTCAAGTCCTCGGAGCGTCCGTCTGCTAGCTCCTTGTAAACCACCTCATGCACCTCGCTGGGAGTACTCCAAGCCTTGCTCCACGTATCGGAGCGATAGCCATTGGCCGTCACCTGTCGAAAGTCAGCTGGATAGGGTTTCGTCTGGTTTTGGATATGCCCAAACTCATGATGAATCGTTTGGAAATAGTAGAGATTGAGTTCGGCAATACTACTAGGGTTTAGGTCATTAATCCGATAGAGTGTCATCTTTCTCCCTCCCTCGGCGGTCCCAAGTATTTGCGTCCCATTATGGTTATAGCCCGTAGAGCCTACAAGGTGTAGCACTTTGGGGAATAACTGACGAATGAATGCTCGGCTAGGCTTACCAACCGAGCCCGTTACCTCGTCATAGGCTTCCAGACAAAGGTGTCGAGCCAAATGTGCAAACTGAATACTCTTGTGGAACTCAGCAGGAGCCAAATTGTATCGTCTGTCGCTCTCGTTGTCGTCGAACTTATACTTCACCTCTATGTTATAGGGCTTCATATAGTTCTCGTATAACCATTTATCAAAAGCATTTTCCTGTTTATTTCGGTCAGCGATGACGCTTCTGTCTTGCCTAATTGGATCTTCCGACGCACAAGAGAAGAGCAAGAGAGAGAGCAGGACACAGCTGACAAGGCTGATGAGCTCTGAACCATGTAGGCAAGAACGATTGGTTCCGCCCAGTACTTTGATCAAGCTTCTTAGTATAATCATGACTTCGGTTATTTGTTGGTTTAGTATCATTGCATAGCGGTGCTACTATTTACCCCTATTCCCCTTCATGCCAGCAGATAGAACCTCTAGTGGGAGTTGTAGAGCCCGGCGAGGATCGTTCTTGGTTAGCACATTAGATGTGACCGTTACGTTGTTGCCATTCTTGATGGTCACACGTGTGACCTCAATGCCGTAACGCTTGACATCCATCCACCTCAAGCCAAGATGTAGAGTTTCTAGACGTCGCATGTGTAGCAGTACCTGCAGATAGTCCTCCTGCTTGGCACTGATGCTTATATTAGCATTCAGCTTTTTGCGAGGGGTTGGAGCAAGAGGAGTATAGTAAGGTGTTTTCCGATTCCACTCCTCAATATTTTGCTCGGTCAATTCGACTGGATTTTTCAAAAAGTTCTTCAGATAGATATTCATATCCCGCAGAGCCTCTGCATACATCTCTCTGTGAATATAAGCCTCTGCTCTCATCAGCAGGGTTTCATCTGTGGTAAAGTCTGCGTAGGTTGTACGGAGATACCCAATGCCAGCAGCTCGATTGGTGTACTCAAACTGCTCAGGAATGCGGGGTAGAATTACTTTGGAGAACGGTGGAGTTAGGACGGCTGGGTCTAGCTTCAGATTACCCGTTCCCTGCTCCGTGAAGTTATCACCCCATGCTCCCGGGGTCATTATAGTTTCTGTGGTTGCCACGTAAGTGATGTGATTGTATCTAGCGCCTACTAGAGAAGCTCCGAAAACCCTAGATGCACGGCCATAGCTGGTGAGCAGAAGCAAGTTATTCTTAGCTCGATGATCGACATGAAGAATAGCTCTGTTGACAAAACCCGTCGGACCCGAGGGCAGATTGGCCAGTGGTGTATAGTCACGCAAAACGTTGGCTGGATTATCTCCTAGTACGGCTGTGGCATGCTCAATGGCCTTGTCCCACTGATGAGCGTACAGATAGAAGCGAGTAGCGAAGGCATGAGCAGCACTTTGATTGAAGTGATACTTAGGCGTAGTACCATACACGGCATCTCTAATGAGCGGTAGCCCCTGCTCTATATCCCTCTGAATAGCCCGATAGTTCTCTCCGAGTGTTTGCCTACTATACTGTGGGTTCAACTTGTTTTCTGAGCGTTCCATATAGTGAACCCCAAGGCTGTCTTTATTTGAGAGGGGATCGTAGGCTTGAGCGAAGATATTGGTCAGAATGAAGTGCCCATAAGCCCGACAGAGCAGAGCCTCTCCTCTGAGCGGGCGCATCTGTTCTTGCTCTGGAGCCTTCTCTGCAATTTCTAATGCTACATTGGCTGCTTGTATAGCGCCGTAGGCCGATTCCCAAATAGCGGCTGGAGCATCATTACTTGCCTCGGACACATCTTCCCAGCCATAGAGCTGATCGTAGAAGCGAGTACCATAGCTGCTATTCTCCGACACCTCTACCACATTGTCGCTAGACATCTCCGCTGCCACGATATAGCTTGTATTAGGGTAGGCTGTGACGAGCAAACCCTTGACCTTGTCGTACCGATCTTGGTCCACATCTATTCTACTATCTGGCAGAGTGCTGAGGAAGTCACTACAAGATGAGAGCATCAGTAGCAAGCTCCCTAGGAGTATTCCCTCTTTATATATGGATCTATTGTATTTCATCGCATCATATTTTATTGAGTTGCTAGATGCCGACACGAAGTGTCATCGTTATTTGTCTGGGGAGAGGAGTGGCTACACCACCCGTATTGAAGAACTCGGGATCCTGACCATTGAGCTTGGCATCGGAGTAGAGTAGCAACAAATTGGAGGCTTGTAGCTTGAGGCTAAGGTCTGCGATCGAGAGTTTCTTGACCCAAGACTTAGGAAAATCATAGGCTAGAGAAACCTCTTTGAGGCGGATAAAGTCACCTCGTGCAATGCGTCTATCGGAGTAGTTGAACGCATTGTAGGCATATCGTATATTGGTGGTTTCGTAGGCTTGTAAGAGGGAGGCAATGACTGGGATATCTGTCCTCTGCTCATCTCCCGGCTGCACCCACCTATTCTCAAACTCCCTAGGCATGGACGACAAGTCATTGTATTCGCTATGGAAGACTGGGTCTAGACGTACGACATTGCCGAAAGAATAGGTCAAAAAGGCGTTGAGCCTCCAGTTCTTGTAGACCAACGTATTGCCTAGAGAGCCAAAATCGGTAGGGTCAGCCGATCCTTCATACTTAAGATAGTCTATGCGCTCGCGTTCTTGGAAGTTAATTTCTGTCGATGTAACACCTCCCTCTGGCGTGGCGAAGGTTGGCAATCCGTATGAATCCAAACCCATAAAAGGAATTGAGAATATAGCTCGTACTGGATATCCCTGACGGGCAAACCCACTCCCCGTGATCAGGTCGATCACTCGGCTGTGATTGTCAAGATAAGTTACCTTATTACGAGTGTGCGTATAGACAAAGTCGGTAATCCATTTGAAGTCTTGACTCTTATAGTTCGTCGAGCTGATAGATATCTCGAGGCCGTTTGAGTGCATAGAGGCGACATTACCAAACTTAATGTTATGCCCGCCAATACCCATCGTATTGGTAGGGCCAATCAAATCAAAATTCCGCCTATTGTACCAGTCCAGTGAGAGGTTGAGGCGGTTTTTGAGAAGCGCAACATCAAGACCAAAGTTAAGCTCATGCTTCTTTTCGTAGGTCAGTTCACTATTCTCGGGGGATTCTATAAAGAAGCCAGACTCTTGCTGAGATCCCTCGGAGCGCCATGGCGTGAGGCTACGAATGATAATGGTGGAGTTTGTTACGAAAGAAGGCCCCTTGTCTGCCGTAAGCGAATAAGACCCTTTGAGCGTTAGGCTGGGAATAGCCGAGCGCAATGGCGCAAAAAACTTCTCTTGCTCTACGTGCCACGATCCTGATAGATTCCAAGTAGGGAGCCAACGGGCGGAGGTGCTACGCCCCATTTTATTCGTCCCTTCGTAGCGAAGCGTCCCATTGACAGTGTATTTACCCCGATAGTTATAGGTAGTATTGACAAAGAATGCGACATTGCGGTAGTAGCTATCTCTGATGCCAGTGTATTGTCCTGCCTCCTCTCTCATACGTTTGAAGTACAGAGGATCGAAGTGCTGGATATTCCCTTTATTAAATAGTACGCCTACCGAGTGATCCTCCGTGGCATGTCGGTCTATGGAGTTGATCTCAATCCCCCAAAAAAGGTTGAGGATGCCGCTGCCAAACTCTCTATTAAACGATGCACTAGTTCGGAAGTCCCAAGCCAGTAGGCTATACGAAGTCTTGTTGAGAATCCCCCCTACGGGCAGTACCGAGATAGGATCTGCATAGATATTGTCCGGATCTCGATAGAGGTATGGGTTGGCATCTCGTATAGTAGTCGTTTCCATAGCTCTCTGTGCCATGGCTTGGTTGGACATCTCTGTGATCGTGTGCTCATTATTGGAGCCCGAGTGCTTGATATCTCCCAGCACACTAAGCTCTAGGCCACGTATGGGCGACCACTTCATCTCTCCCTGAAACTTAAGATCGAGTACCTTGAGCCTAAGATAATTGTTGTCTAGCTCTCTGAATATATTGAATGGAGCGAAGCTACGCACATAGTTCTCCATTGGGTCTAGCACTCGAGAGGTATTGAGAGAAAATGAATATGGATTGATATCAAAGTCCCGACTAACCTCGCCTGTTACAGGATTGGTATTTTGGCTTAGAGTCCCGGGGGCTGTCTGCGTACGCAAAGCAGCGTTGGCAAGCAAATTGAGTGAGAGATTACCTGCAATCTTATAGGTAGTATTAAGGTTGGCTGTATAGCGATTGACCTTGCTTTGCTCTGTCCACCCCGGATCTACGAGAGCCGACATCGAGGCATAGTATGAGATTTTATCGGTACCCGAGGTCACGCTCACCGAGTGGTTATTCATGACGTTGTGGTTGAAGAGCAGATCAAACCAATCTGTATTGCGATACTCCCCCTGCCTCAAGAAGGCGTTACGTGCTTGCTCTGTGTTCTCAAGCTCTCCTCTATTGACGAGTTGCCACATCTTACCATAGATCCCACTGCTAGGAGCATTGGATACATCGGCATTGAGCATCCAGCCTTTCTCCTCCATCTCTCGGTACACCCCCATCTGCTGCTGAGAGTTCATGATGTTGAAATCTCGATAACTTGGTTTGAGGCGATAGGTATACTCTCCCGTATAGGAGATTTTGCTTACACCCGAGCGTCCCTTCTTGGTTGTCACAGCTATTACGCCTGCCATAGCCCTCGCGCCATAGATCGAGGTTGCAGACCCATCTTTGAGCACTTGGAAGCTCTCGATGTCGTCGGGATTGAGCCCCGCAATAGCAGAACTGATAAGTGTGGTGGCATCTCCGCTAGCCAAGGCATCGGCATCTACATCTACCACATCGTCCATCACCACACCATCGACTACCCACAGAGGCTTAGACGCTCCATAAATAGAGGTAGCTCCACGTACCCGGATCTTGGGTGCCGAGCCAAAAGTACCTGACACATTCTGCACCGATACGCCTGCTGCTTTCCCTTCTAGGGCTCTGGTGGCATCGGCCATACCGTCCATCTTACTTTTGTCCCCAGAAACCTTGGTTGATGCACCCGTGAATAGCCGTTTATCGACCTTAGTCATACCTACTACGACGACATCTTGTAGCACTTGTGCATCTTCTTGCATCTCTATCTTGAGATAATCTCCCACAACTGGCACTTCCATAGTCTTGAGGCCTATATAGGATACGATCAAAGTCTTGGTGGAGAGAGGAATTGAGAGCTTAAATTTCCCGTCCAAATCGGTAACAGTACCGATGGATTTATCTCCCTTGACGACTATCGCAGCACCTATAATGGGCAAGCCATCTGCTTTGGAGATTACCTCTCCCGCCACAACACGCTGCTGGGCTGAAGCTATGGCTACCATGATAGGGAGCAAAGCCAAGAGGAGTAAGTACTTTCTCATAAATCTGGGTTTTAGATATTTAAACGATCATTTGATTGACAGCCACAGTTTCATATAAATCTTCAAACACATAAAAGAGTATCTCAATGACTAGACAAGGAACGAAAACACGATTCAAGGGATTGCCCCAGTGGCATCTTCTCTTTTTTAAGATTGAGGTCGCTCCGAATGGCTTATAAGGCTCTGTACATCAAGAATAAGAACTCTTCTATACGGAAGCAAATGTACAATAATAAAATTAAATCAAACAAACATTTTACGGGAAATTCAATCAATACCCAGCAAAATAGAGCCATATAATAAAATAATAAGATCTGAATAGGGCATCAATCGACAGGAGCAATCGTTCAGAACACCCCACCAACACGCCATATCTTGGCGCAAAGTAGCTGATAGCTCATGCCATTGGAAGCCAACCAAAGGTAGCTCTATGCAGAGCGACACTCTAAACTTTTGTTAAAGAACGCAAATCCTTTCCAAAGGAATTTCATGGAACTAAGCTAAGTTTACTAAGATTCTTGCAACGACTTGAGAAAATTGATGGGAAGATCTTTGGAGATTGGAGGACTAAGTCACACGGATATGTCCACCAATTCGGTAGGATTGATGGGAAGAATCTCCACAAAATCAGCCTTCGCAAGATAAATCCGCCTACAAAACACCCCTAAATAAATGGTTATAAACTAATTACAAAATACCGTTTCTAAGGGTGATCTCCTTGCGGCTAGAGGTAGAGTGCGTAAATAAGGTCGGACGCCGTGTAGAGCCTCCTAGGTGCCAAATACGAGGTTTACTATTTTTCGCCTAAGTAACCGGAGGCCTACTACCCTTCCCCCTCAAACATCATCGAAAGTCTAAATTTTTGTTACCCTAAAAAGAGGGCAGACCTCTTGGGCTATACGCACGTTGCAGCAGGGCATACGGGGGAGTAATTAGCTCCGAAATTTTCATAATGATAGGCAGAATGCACAAAAAACAAGCCAATAGTTTGTTTTTTAGAACGAAAAAAGATAATTTTAGGGCAAGTTTAATCATCTAAACACCTATTTGGGCTTATGACTAAAAAGGAGTTTCAACTAGAATACACATTTGAGAATGTCTCGGTTGATCGTCTTTGGCGAAGGATTAGCACCGAAAATGGTCTTCGAGATTGGATTACGGGGCAGGTGTCGATACGAGGAGATCGGGTACGCTTCGTGTGGGGAGCAGGAGATGTAGACGAGGCATATATCCATGTCGTAGAGACGGGACGACAAATTAGATATGATTGGATTGGTGAAGATGCCTACTTCGAGCTCAAAATCGTTGCTACGGAGCTAACTGGAGATAAGACACTCGTCATCACAGACTTCTGCGAAGACGGAGATCTAGAGAGTACTGTGGAGATCTGGGAAGTGCAGATCGGAAGGCTAAGGCGGGTAATGGGTCTAAGCCAAATCTAAGAAATGCCCAAGAGGACCAAAACCCTAACCAACAAGAAGAGAGATAGGCCGAGCCTCCACCGGTCGGCTCAGTCTATATAAAGCTAGAGAGAGTAATTAGTTTGCTTAGCTATCGGGGTTGCTACCCACTCACACAAAAATCCTCTACCGCAAAAATCTTTATTACCTTAGAGCAAAATCGGTACTAGCGTGTTATATAGACAAACGGTTTTCTTTAAGGCAATAATGAACTATAAGGTAGATTCCCCCAAGGCAGACGAATTCATCTGCCACGACGAAATACTAGACACATTGGCTTATGCAGAGCAGAATAGAGATAACGCTGCACTTATATCCGACATCATAGACAAATCTGCCGAGGGCAAGGGGCTCTCGCACCGAGAGGCTGCACTGCTACTCGAGTGCAGAGATCCAGAGCTCAAGGCTCGCATCTATGCTATCGCCAAGGCCATCAAGCACCGAATCTATGGCAACCGCATCGTGATGTTCGCCCCTCTCTATCTCTCCAACTACTGCATCAATGGCTGCGTGTACTGCCCATATCACGTCAAGAATAGAACCATACCGAGGAAGAAGCTCAGCCAAGAAGAGATAGAGCGAGAGGTTATCGCCCTACAAAATATGGGGCACAAACGACTTGCCCTAGAGGCTGGCGAGCACCCTACGATGAACTCAATCGACTATATCCTCGAGTCCATACGTACTATATATAGTATTAAGCACAAAAACGGAGCTATCCGCCGAGTGAACGTCAATATAGCTGCCACGACAGTCGAGAACTACCGCAAGCTACACGAGGCCGGCATCGGCACCTATATTCTATTCCAAGAGACCTACCATCGCCCAAGCTACGAGGCACTCCACCCTACGGGTCCCAAGAGCGACTACGCCTACCATACCGAGGCTATGGACCGTGCGATGCAGGGAGGCATAGATGATGTGGGACTAGGTGTCCTATTCGGCCTGAATACTTACAAGTACGACTTCGTTGGTATGCTGATGCATGCCGAGCATCTAGAAGCGAGGTTTGGCGTAGGGCCACACACGGTCAGCGTACCCCGTATTTGTCCTGCCGATGGTGTAGATGCCAATCAGTTTAGCAATGCCATAGATGATGACACGTTTGCCCACATCGTGGCTGTCCTGCGCATTGCTCTACCATACGCTGGTATGATTGTATCCACACGAGAGAGCCAGAAGTCGCGTGAGCGTGTGCTGGAGTTGGGCGTATCCCAAATCAGCGGAGGCTCACGCACGAGCGTAGGAGGCTACGCCCACCACGAAGACCCAGACAAAAGCTCCGCCCAGTTTGAGCTAAGCGACACACGTACTCTGGACGAAATAGTGGCTTGGCTCATGGAGCTGGGCTATATACCAAGTTTCTGTACAGCCTGCTACCGAGAGGGACGCACGGGCGACAGGTTTATGGCTCTGGCCAAAAGCGGTCAGATCGCCAATATCTGTGCGGCAAATGCCCTGATGACCCTGCACGAGTATCTAGAGGACTATGCTAGCGACACGACACGCCAGCACGCACCTAGACTGATCGAGCAAGAGATGCGCTACATACCAAGCGAGCGTATCCGCCAGCGTACCTTGAGCAACATTGAGGAAATCAAAAAAGGCAAGCGGGACTTCCGCTTCTAGCCAAGGTATTTATCCCCTTGGCACCATACAGATTATAGAAAATAGCCTATATTTGCGATACATTATCAAAATATAGAATTAGAAATGCTAAAAACTATTCTCTCTATCTCTGGTAAGTCAGGGCTCTTTCGCCTGCTTAGCCAAGGGAAGAATACGCTGATTGTGGAGTCACTTATAGACGGACGCCGCTCTCCCGTACACGCCAAAGACCGTGTCGTTTCGTTGGGAGATATCACAATGTTTACTCAAGACGAAGACATTGCCCTAAGCGAGGTGCTCACCAAGCTCTATACTCATCAGCAAGGTAAGGCCATCGACTTGGCTGCACTCAAAAGCAACGAAGCCCTAGCCGAGCTATTCGGTCAGGTGATTGAGAACTTCGATCGTGAGCGTGTCTACCCCTCCGACATCAAGAAACTCTTCACTTGGTACAATGTGCTAGTTGCAGCAGGCTTCACGAGCTTCGAAGAGGAGCAAGAAGCTACCACCACTACAGAAGAATAAATGAAATAACTAGGCAAGCCTCAAACGTAAGTGCAAGTACTTCGTTTGGGGCTTTCTTCATTAGTCATATTTAATACCGATCATCATGTTTCAAGGAATGAAGAAGTACCTCCAAGACGAGCTCAAGGCTATCGAGGAGGCTGGACTGTACAAGAAAGAACGCATCATCATCACTCCACAGAGCGCAGACATCAAGGTAGGTGACGGGCAAGAGGTTGTGAACTTCTGTGCCAACAACTACCTCGGTCTATCCGATCACCCACGACTCGTGGCAGCTGCCAAAGCAGCTATGGATAGCCACGGCTTCGGTATGAGCTCCGTGCGCTTCATCTGCGGCACTCAAGATATCCACAAGGAACTGGAGCGTGCAATCTCCGAGTACTTCAAGACAGAGGATACCATTCTCTATGCAGCTTGCTTCGATGCCAACGGAGGAGTTTTTGAGCCACTCTTTGGCCCAGAAGATGCGATTATCAGTGATGCTCTCAATCATGCCTCGATCATTGATGGGGTACGCCTATGTAAGGCTCAGCGCTACCGCTATGCCAATGCGGATATGGCAGACCTAGAGCGTGTGCTACAGGAGGCGCAGTCGGCACGGTTCCGTATCATCGTTACCGATGGCGTCTTCTCCATGGACGGCAACGTAGCTCCTATGGACAAGATCTGCGACCTTGCCGAGAAGTACGATGCTCTGGTTATGGTAGACGAATGCCACTCGGCTGGTGTGGTTGGCCCTACGGGTCGTGGCGTGGCTGAGCAGTTCGACTGCTATGGCCGCATCGACATACACACAGGTACGCTAGGTAAGGCCTTCGGCGGTGGTATCGGTGGCTTCACCACAGGGCCCAAGGAGATTATCGATATGCTCCGTCAGCGCTCTCGCCCCTACCTATTCTCCAACTCAATCCCTCCCGCAGTAGTCGGTGCTGGGCTAGAGGTCTTCCGTATGCTCAAGGAGAGTGATGAGCTACACACCAAGCTGATGGAGAATGTCTGCTACTTCCGTGACAAGATGCTCGAGGCAGGCTTCGACATCAAGCCTACCCAAAGTGCGATCTGTGCCGTGATGCTCTACGATGCCAAGCTCAGCCAAGAGTATGCAGCACGACTGCTCAAGGAGGGTATCTATGTGACGGGCTTCTACTATCCAGTAGTACCCAAGGGTGAGGCACGCATCCGTGTACAGCTCTCGGCAGCACACGACCGCAAGCACCTAGATCATGCGATCGCCGCCTTCATTAAGGTTGGCCGTGAGCTAGGCGTCATCAAATAGGACATACATTATATTGTAGAGAGCGAGCTCTAGGTTCTGTACAAGAGTTACAGGATCTGGGGTTCGCTCTGTCTTTTGTTTGGTTGCATATCTCATAGATTTCTCCGAAATTTGTTTGAGCCTTGTTTTATCCCTAGGCTATAGTTCTTGTGTAGAGATGAAGGAAAAGAAAATAGATAGTAGAGCACGCATATATCGTAGTATGCGCTACCTAGTAGGTACGTTGCGAACCTATACCGATAGGGATACGATGCGCCTTGGGTATGACTGGCTACGGGAGGCATACTCCACGGGAGGCATACAGCATGCTCGTGGTACGACTATCGACGAACATATATCCGCCCTACAGCTCCTCCTAGAGGTTGCGACGATAGCAGGGCAAGAGCTTCATCTAGATGCAGACTCACTGGTAGCCTTACTCTTCTTCCGCCCCGTAGTCGAGGGGCATATAGACGATCGGCAGTTTGAGCAAGCATTCGGACCTCAACCTCTGCGCCTCTTGCAGTTGCTCTCACGAGCCTCGGAGCTATACCTCAGACGAGAGTCTATCAGCAGTGAGAACTTCCACAACCTGCTGCTCTCCATGGCCGAGGACATCAGAGTAGTCCTCCTTATCATTGCCGATAGGCTCTATCGTCTACGCCATGCCAAGTGGCTCTACCAAGAGGAGGATCGTGTCACTCTAGCTGTAGAGATTTCTTTCCTCTACTCGCCCATAGCACATCGCCTAGGCCTATACACCATCAAAGGCGAGATGGAGGACCTATGCCTCAAGTATAGGGATCCCAAGACTTTCGACTTCATCAAGCGCAAGCTCGGCGAAACCAAAACAGCTCGCGATGCCTACATCAGCAGTTTCGTAGATCCGCTCAAGAAACAACTCGACGAGGCTCTCGACGTCCCCTACGAAATGAAAGGGCGAGTCAAGAGCATCAGCTCTATCCACAATAAGCTCCGCAAACAAAACTTCGAGGATATATACGACCTATTCGCCATACGCATCATTCTAGACGTACCCGAGCAAAAGGAGCGTCAGGCATGCTGGCAGGTTTACTCGATCGTTACGGATCTCTATCGCCCCAATCCCGAGCGCCTCAAGGACTGGATCTCCATACCCAAGAGCAACGGGTACGAGAGCTTGCACACCACTGTGATGGGGCCAGACAACAAATGGGTTGAGGTACAGATACGTACCAAGCGCATGGATGCCATTGCCGAGCAAGGTGTAGCGGCGCATTGGCGCTACAAAGGCATCAAGAGCGAGGGAGGGCTAGACGAATTTCTCGCTTCGGTACGAGAAACGCTGGAGGCTGTGCGAGAACACGACCAAACCGACGACAAGCGAGCGATCCTTGAGTCGTCTATGATGACGCTCAAGGCTCAAGAGATCTACGTCTTCACCCCAAAAGGCGAGGTACTCAAGCTCCCCAAAGGAGCTACTATACTAGACTTCGCTTTCGCCATTCACAGCAAAGTAGGCGCCTCGACCGTGTCTGGCAAAGTGAATGGCAAAAACGTATCTATCAAACATCAGCTACGCAATGGCGACTCTGTGGAGGTAATTACGAGCCCTCAGCAGAGCCCTAAACGAGATTGGCTCTCCATTGTCGTCAGCCAGCGAGCACGCAATCGTATTCGTCAGATACTCCGAGCCGAAGAAGAGGCAGGGCTTGATGTGGCCAAAGAGATGATTCAGAGGCGTATTAAGAATAGAAAGCTACCATGGAACGAAGCGCTTTTCATTCGCCTTACCGTCAAGAGAGGCTACAAGGCGCTCAATGACTTTTATCGTGACATCACGCTCGATCGGCTTGACGCCCAAGCCTTCCTAGACTACTACGAGCAGGAGCTCAAAGCCGTCGAGCAAGCACAGCGTGAGGGAGCACCGCTTGGGCAGGCCGTCAGCGCACAGCACTTCACGGGGCTAGTTGATGATGATCAAGAAGCCCTCAAGTCTTCCGCCAAGTCGGACGATGTTTTGGTGATTGATCAGGGCTTATCGGGAGTGGAGTATAGCTTCGCCAAGTGCTGCCAGCCAGTATATGGAGATCAGATCTTCGGTTTCGTCAGCTCAAGAGGCATCAAAATTCACCGAACGGACTGCCCCAATGCTCCAGATATGATTGAGCGCACGGGGCATCGAGTCCTATGCGCCCGCTGGAGTGGTGGTGACGGTCAGGCCGAGGTATACAACATCGAGATTGTCGGCCGAGATGATATTGCCGTCGTGACCAATGTAGTATCTCTAATTAAAAAGGAGAGTCGGGTCAAGCTCCGGAGCTACTCGATAGACTCTGCCGATGGGCTCTTTAGAGGGTCTTTCGTACTCTATGTGGAGGGGCGTGACGGCATTAGCAATTTGATTAAGAAAATTAGAGGCGCAGTAGGCGTCAAGCAAGTAGAACGACTATAATTCAGTAAACTTTTATGGAACATATCGAGAAAGATCTGAGGTATCTGAGATTGCTCTCAAAGCAATTCCCCAGCGCAGCGAGTGCTGCCAGTGAGATCATGAACCTACAGGCTATACTTAACTTGCCCAAAGGAACGGAACACTTCTTGGCGGATATACACGGAGAGTACGAAGCATTTATTCACGTCCTCAAGAATGCTTCGGGGACCATTCGCCGCAAAGTCAATGAGCTATTCGGCGGGCAAATCCGAGAGAATGAGAGGCGTGCTCTATGTACCCTCATCTATTATCCCAAAGAGAGTCTTGAGCGCATTCATCAGAGTGAGCCAGCCATGAGCGAATGGTACGAGGTCGCCCTCAATCGCTTGATCAAGATCTGCCAGAGAGTGAGCGAAAAATACACCCGATCCAAAGTACAGAAAGCACTCCCTCCTCAGTACAGCTATATCCTACAAGAACTCCTCCACGAGGACGGGGTAAATCCTAATAAGTCAGCCTACCTTGATGCGATCATTAAGTCGATCGTAGATACAGGGCAGGCTGATGATTTTATTATCGCTCTCTCCGAAACGATACAGCGTCTGGCTATCGATCACCTACATATCGTAGGCGATATCTACGACCGAGGACCGGGAGCACACATCATCATGGATCGTTTGCTTACGTATCACAACGTAGATATCCAATGGGGTAACCATGATATATTATGGATGGGAGCTTGCGTCGGCAACTCGGCGAGTATGGCCAATGTGGTGCGTATAGCCCTGCGCTATGCCAACCTCAACACGCTAGAGAGTGGCTATGGGATCAATCTACTACCCCTCGCACGCTTCGCTATGGAAACCTATTCAGGAGATCCCTGTGAGAGGTTCAAACCTAAGTCGGGCGACTCTAGCGAAACCTTCGATGACAAGGGGTTGTACCTAATCAGCCAGATGCACAAGGCCATTGCCATTATTCAGTTCAAGCTAGAGGCCGACATCATAGCACGTCACCCCGAGTATCACATGGAGGGGCGCAATCTGCTACACCTGATCAACAAGGAAGCGGGTACGATCACCCTGCCAGACGGCAAAACCTATCCACTACTGGATAGCAACTTCCCAACCATAGACCCTGCCGACCCCTACAAGCTCACAGAGGGAGAGGCTGATGTGGTGCAGCGCCTAATGTACTCCTTCCAACATAGTGAGAAGCTACGTGCCCACATTCGCTTCATGTACAAGAAGGGAGGCATGTATCTAGCGTTCAACCGCAACCTTCTCTTCCATGCATCTATCCCAATGACCAAAAACAAGGGCTTCAAGAAAGTAAACGTTGGTGGCAAGATGTACTCTGGACGTGCCCTAATGGAGCGTGTAGATGAATACGCTCGCTTCGCTCGTCCTAGCTCAAGTGCAGCGCCTGAGCACGAGGACGCCAAAGACTTCATGTGGTATCTATGGTGCGGTCCCGACTCTCCTCTGTTTGATAAATCTGCTATGACAACGCTGGAGCGCTACTTCATCGCCGACAAGGACACCCATAAAGAGCACAAAGGCTACTACTACGTCTACCGTACGGAGAAAGAGGTCTGCGAAACTATCCTTGCGGAGTTTGGTTTAGAAGGCCCCGACACGCACATCATCAACGGACACGTACCCGTAAAGGCGGTTAAGGGCGAAGTTCCCGTTCAGTCTGGAGGTAAGCTGATGCTCATCGACGGAGGCTTTAGCCGTGCCTATCAGTCGAGTACCGGAATCGCTGGTTATACACTCATCTTCAACTCCCATGGTCTGCACCTTGTCAAGCACGAACCTTTCAGCAGTACCAAGGACGCTATTGAAAAGATGGAGGATATCGAGAGCGTTTCTGTCGTGAGGGAGATGAGCGCTCAGCGTGTGCTTGTGCGTGATACAGACTCGGGGAAGGTACTGCTCGAGCAAGTACAAGAGCTCAAGAAACTACTTGATGCTTACAACTTCGGCCTACTGATCGAGAAGGCTTAGGCCTTAGAGATAGGGTAATAAGAAGGGGCTGCGGACAAATTAGTTTTTGCCACAGCCCCTTCTCTTTGTTTTGATTTTAGATTTATCGAAAAATCAAGACTAAAACCTTATCAAAGCACCCTATATTGCGTGCAAAAGCACCTATTACTGGGTGCATTCGCACCCAGTAATAGGTGCAATACGATGCTTTTTCCCCTTCGAAAAATGGCATTAGACGAAACACAATCTGTATAATTTAGAATGCCAACTCTATAGTCTAGATAAGCGGCTATGCCCAAATCGAATTTTGCCATAGTCCACAGACCTTTTTACGGTTCTTCTTGCCAACGCTTGCGCTGCCTCTGAGCCAGAGTTGCCTCCGCTGCACTAGCCTCATTCGGCTGCCAGAATCGCTGACCTTGCAGTCGATCGGGGAGATATTGCTGACGAACAAAGCCTCCCGAATAGTCGTGTGCATACAGATAACCAGCTCCGTAGCCCATCTCTCCCATTAGCTTGGTTGGTGCGTTGCGCAGGTGTAGCGGAACGCTTTGGTTACCCGTCGCCCGCACGCACTCGAGAGCAGCATCTATAGCCCGGTAGGCAGTATTGCTCTTTTCGCTACAAGCTAGATAAATCGTTGCCTCTGCCAGTGGAATGCGTCCCTCGGGCCACCCGATACGCTCCAGAGTTTCAGCACACGCATTCGCTAGGAGCAGAGCATTGGGGTTAGCCAGTCCGACGTCTTCGGCAGCCGAGATCACAAGGCGTCTGGCGATGAAAGAAGGATCCTCGCCTCCCTCGATAAGACGAGCCAGCCAATATAGAGCAGCATCGGGGTCGCTCCCTCTGATGCTTTTGATCAGCGCCGATGCAATGTCGTAGTGTAGCTCTCCCCCCTTGTCGAAAGCAATCGGATTGTCCTGTACCCGACTAGTAACGAGCTCGTTGGTGATGTCGATAGTCGAGGAGGCAGTAGAGAGGACGACCAGCTCTAAGATATTGAGCGCACGCCGTGCATCGCCAGCAGAGAAGCGGAGCAGTGCCTCTGTTTCGCAGAGCGTAATCTTGCGCTGTTTGAGCATGTCATCCGTCCGAATGGCATGCTCGATGAGGCTGATGATGTCTTCGTCCGATAGAGGCTGCAGCGTATAGACTTGGCAACGAGAGAGCAGAGGGCGGATGACTTCGAAGCTCGGGTTCTCGGTCGTAGCTCCAATGAGAGTTATGACTCCTCTCTCTACCGCAGAGAGTAGAGAATCCTGCTGATTTTTGGAGAAGCGGTGAATCTCGTCGATGAATAGAATCGGACGTGCCGACGAGCCGAATAGCCCCGACTGCTCGGTGCGTACCTGCTCGAGCACCTCACGGACGTCCTTGACGCCAGAGTTGATGGCACTCAAGGTATAGAATGGTACACCAAGGCTCTGGGCGAGAATCTCGGAGAGCGTAGTCTTGCCCACTCCTGGAGGCCCCCAAAAGATAATCGAGGGCAGACGTCCCTGATCTAGCATACGCCTCAGCGATCCCTCGGGCCCGACAAGGTGCTTCTGGCCAAAGTAGCCGTCTAGGCTACTGGGGCGCATACGTTCGGCTAGAGGTTTGGTGCTATTGGAGGTATCCATAATCAAACTCTAGGCGATTAGCAACACTCCATGCCACAGCTCTCGCCTTGTGGATCTAGCTCTATGGTCAGATGCTCAAGCCCATGATGGTCGTGAGCAATGTGCCTAACCTCATGCTTCAGCTCGTTGAGTGCCTTAGGATCGCCACATAGCTCAAGGCTGTGAACGACGTGTAGCGAAGCGATATGCTCTTGCCCATTGAGCGTCCAGACGTGTACATCGTGTACATCGACCACATGCTCGAGCTCCTTGACTTCTCGAATAAAAGACTCCGTATCAACGCCCTCGGGTACACCCTGCAGGAGGATGCGGAAGTTGTCCCTGAGGTTGAAGTAGACGTTATAGAGAATCCAAGCGGTAATCGCTAGAGAGAGTAGTGGGTCTAAGATGGGTAAGTGGACGAAGTGCATCACGATGCTGACGATGAGTACCGCCGCCCAGCCGAGCACATCTTCTAGCAGGTGCAGCTGTATAGAGCGCTCACTAAGTGAATGCCCCCCGCTCATACGCCAAGCGGCTACGCCATTGATGACTAGGCCGAAGATAGCGAGGAAGAGCATGCCTCGAGCATTAGGCATCTCAGGCGAAAAAAGTCGCTCGATAGAAGCCTGAATAACGAAGAACGAACCCACCAGCAGAATGAGAGAAATCATCAATGCCGATAGCAGAGAGAAGCGCTTGTAGCCGTAGCTGAATGCTTTGTCTCGTCCTCGACCAGATACTTTCTCTAGATACCAAGCTAGTCCTAGAGAGATTGAGTCGCCGAAGTCGTGTAGGGCGTCCGACAGTATAGCGACGCTCCCTGTGATAATCCCCCCGACTAACTCGATGATAGAGAATGACAGGTTGAGCAAGAAGGCGAAAAGAATATTCCCCTCGGCATTGTGATGGTGGTGATGATGATGGT
The DNA here is from genome assembly GCF_000768935.1 of Porphyromonas sp. COT-290 OH860. Taxonomy (NCBI): domain Bacteria; kingdom Pseudomonadati; phylum Bacteroidota; class Bacteroidia; order Bacteroidales; family Porphyromonadaceae; genus Porphyromonas; species Porphyromonas sp. COT-290 OH860. The sequence goes on from NZ_JRAR01000060.1 coordinate 73,649, forward strand.
GGTGATGCCCATGTTCATGGGTATGATGATGCCCACCATGGTGGTGATGATGTCCCATTGTTTTGGCAATTATAGTAAGCACAGAATAATAAGACAAACGTACACAAAATATCGTGTATCACGGCTCATAGACCTTAGGAATTTAGCTACAAGAGATATACATACGCGATCTGTCGATAGTTCCTTTACTATGATTTACTCTGCTAGACCCATTGATTTCTGTCTAACCTAGAGATAAAAGTCAGAATTAGGCTCAACAATTCTTTGGAGCAAGCTTAGCTCTATATAGAGCAAACTTATCTCTACGTAAAGCAAGACGATCTCTATATAGAGCTAAGCTTGCTCTAGAAACTGTCGTCGAGAAGCGCAATGAATTACAAGCCAGATTAGAAGTCTTGGATAGCCTTGACCAACTAAGACATTGAAGGTAAGAGTCAGATAAATAAGTTGCCATAACAAAGATAATCTGCAATCAATGTGGTTTTTCGGGGTAAAAACACTACCTTTGCAGTCGCTTTGCGCAATCTCTGTCGGGATATTTAGAGAGACCCGTTATATTGCGTTTAGTTTAGTACTAATCAAAATAAGCAAATAAAGACAATGGACTTTATTAAAATCGTAAACGAGGCTTTTGCTACTGGTAAGCAGCATCCAGCCTTCCGCAGTGGCGACACGATCACTGTAGACTATCGCATTAGCGAGGGTGGTAAAGAACGTATCCAGCGCTACCGTGGTGTGGTTATCCGCATCAGTGGTCATGGCGAAAAGAAGCACTTCACCGTGCGCAAGATGTCCGAAGGTGTAGGTGTAGAGCGTATCTTCGCTCTAGAGAGCCCATTCATCGACAAGATCACAGTAGAGAAGTATGGTAAGGTACGTCGTGCTAAGCTCTACTATCTACGTGCACTCACAGGCAAGAAGGCTCGCATCAAGGAGCGCCGTGTGAACATCGCTAAGTAAGCCCTTACGATCAAGCCATAGAGGCCTACGAGCTTCTGCATATAGCCGCAAGAGTTAATGCTCCTGCGGCTATTGTGTTTTCGTCAAAAGGGTACTCACATTTTATGCCCTACAACATACGCTATGGGGTGTGCACCCAAACTCAGTTTTGGCGCACACCCCATAACTCTATTGTATTTGTCCTCTAAAGAGGAATTGAGAAGTTCTCGTTTTACAGTTCTTCGCCCTCCTCGAAGTCTTCAATCTCCCCCTTGATAGATAGGGATACCAGCAGGCTCTGCAGATTATTGAGATTCACTTCTTCTGCGACAGGAGCAGCATAGCTCTCTCTGACAATGATATTGATCGTACTCATATCTTAGGTCTTATATCTTAATCTATTAATCATTAATTCTTTGGATGCTTCTTAAACAATCGCACAGGTAGCTTATAGGTATTTACCATGAAATATCCTCCACGTACAAAATTTGCGGTCATTGTTGTCCGAGATCCGCTTGATGTATTATTAGTAGGTGTCAAGGTGGACCAATAATAGTACTCAATGAGATTTGAAGCTCCTGCTTGAGCGACTAAATGTCCACTGCTAGTTAGCGCACGCACAGCAGGGAAAGTAAGTTTGTAGACCTTATTTTCACTTCGCTTATTATTCCACCAAGCATCATTGGATATAGTACTTAGTGGCGTTGATACCACATCTTCACCAAGATATACTACCTCAATGACTAGGTGGTGAGTCATGCTTTTTCTGTCTTCCCATGTATCATGTTGACCGATACGGTGAAATCTATATGCGCAGGCCATGCTGTTATCTGGTGCGGAAGCATAGAAACGGTTGCCATCTTCAATGAAGATACGCTTCTCAATGTCTAGGCATTGCTCTTGTTTCATAAATCGTAGAGCATAAACTACCGCATCCCCATCTTTGGTGGAGGTGTTTAGGTAGAAAGGTAACGAATACTCCGATGTGTAATTTCGAGATAGCTGATTGTTGCCTGTATCATCCCCTACTTTCATATGTTCAGAACACTTTGTTCTAAGTGGATTAATTGCAGTGTGGGGATTAGGAAATCTTCCTGTATAGCTTGTGCCATCCCAGTTGAAACCTATGTTTTCTAAGCTTCTTTTTTCTTCATAAGGAGCAGGAAATATACCCCACCAATCATCTAACTCGGGGATTCTATATTTGCTTTTTAGAGTGATTTTCTGCCCATTTGTATCAATAATTTCTTGGTTTCTAATATCTCTATTAGGGGAACTTTTTATTGAAACTTCCTCCCAGTGATAGAAGCCGCTACGGTTATTTAAGTGCCCATGTTCATCAGTCGTGCCATCTGGTTTACGATTGGCAAAGCGTAGCTCCCCTTCATCTCCGATGTAGTTTTGGTCATCTTTGTCTCTGTCGGATATTACAGTTACCGAAGATCCTCCCGCAAGATTATATTCTGCGACATATTCAATTGGAAGGTAAACAGGCTTACTGACATTTGTCGAAATGAGGTGTATACGGCCACTTCTGGCATTTTTGCCCTTGGCTTTGTAGTCTGTGAAGAAAGCTTGAGTCAATGAAGTTTCCCCTGTAGTTTCACCGCGCATGACCACAAATGTTCTCACAATGTCATTATCTCGAGGCATTACCCATGCGTAATAATACTTATTTGTTTTTTCTCCATGTTTAAGTACAGGCTTTTCCCCAAGTAATGTATAGGTCATTGTTGATCCACATGCTTCAGGAATCCACCTTGGCATACCCCCAACGATAGGTTCTGTATTGAGGGTAAACTTACCTTGATCACCGAAGTCATTACTTGATACAGTAAAACCACTAGGGGTAAAGGATGGCTTCGTTGCATCTTCCTGCTTGTTGCCTAGCTGATACTTGATGAAGGCTCCCTGAGGTCTGAAGGTTACCAAAGGTGTTACGTAAGCTTCCTTATATGAGTTACCTTCCTTCTCGCCCGCTACGTGTAGCTCTAGCTCCGTCCATGGGAAAGCATAGGGAATGTCGTAGGCCCCCAGTTCATCGTTCAGATTAGAAACGGCTTTAAGATCTTTAGTTGGGCTGACAATGACAGTATGGTCTGATGATCCTAAAGAACCACCAATCATGCCAGTAACGTACCATTTGCGCCCCCCTTCGTGATTAAAGTCGGAGAGCGGAAACTCGTTGCCTTCATATCCGTGCTTGAGTTGTAGAGTTTTTGTCTCGGCATCGTATATCCAATTGACTGTCTTAGCTGCGATAGCACCATTGCTGCCCTTAATCATCGTGTGTACGGGCACCTTCTGCTTGTCGGTGAAGATCGGCATGGGTACAAGCTGTCCCTTACCATTCTTGCGCAAATCATAGTCAAGTGCCCTAAAGCTTTCGTCCTCAACCAATAGCGACATAGACAAAGATACTGAGTGAGTGTTCTCATCGACCTGCGAGGTTGGCTCGTCAAGTCTAGAGGTGTCCTTGCTACACCCTGTAGCCAAGGAGAGAGATAGGAGGAATATCGCACATACCCCCAACCCTTTACCAATTTTCCCTACTAAATTAACCATAAAACATAAAAATATTTGACATACTATTAACATTAGAATGCCAAGAAGCTAAGGCTCTTGACACAAGAGTCTTGAAGAGGACAGACATCAACAACGAAAAAAAACACAAGTTGCTAATACCTATAAACTTGTATAATTTCTTTGCAAAATATCAGGAAAATTTATGGTATACCCTCCCCCTGAATAAATTCAATCCTAACCATAATATTTCCCAGTGTCCAACCGACAAATTTGGGTCAAAGATAGCAAATTGACGTGTACTGAAAAAAGTTGACAGTTGGGCGGGATCGTTCTACAATTGGTTTACTGGTTCTTTCTATAATTCTAGATTAGGTTGACAGCCCTTACCNTGACGTGTACTGAAAAAAGTTGACAGTTGGGCGGGATCGTTCTACAATTGGTTTACTGGTTCTTTCTATAATTCTAGATTAGGTTGACAGCCCTTACCCTTAGGTCTAATTTCGGTTGACACGAGTAAAGTTAGCTTTTTGTCTGACATTCATTCTTCGGTATAGCTCGGGGGCAATCTCCGGCCAATGTTCGATCCTTGCCAGTAAGGGATTTTCAGACTCCGGTGCAATGACTTGTATAGGCGTTTTCGCCCTTAGAGCTTGATGTGGACGCGCCTCGTTGTACATGCGCACGGCTCGGTCTACAGAAAGGAGTGCTTGATCAAAAGATTGTTTCCAAGAGGAGATGTGCCATGAGTTCTTGAGCGTATTGTTCATCCGCTCGGCCAATGCATTATGTAGAGGATCTCCCGTCTGAGTCATACTGATGCGCCAGCCTCGCCCATGCAACAGATCGGTGTAACTCTTACTGGCATACTGAATGCCTCGGTCGCTATGATGAATCATATTGGTCGTATCAATTTGATGTTGATCGTAGAAAGCAAAGGCTTGATGCAGAGCATTCAAACAGCCTTCAACTTCCAGGGTCGGATGTAAGCAATACCCTACGATACAGCGACTATAGGCATCGGTCAGTAGGGAGAGATAGGCAAACCCATCTTGGTAAGCCACGTAGGTGATGTCTGCTACGAGGAGTTCCCCCGGCCTTTGAGGCACAAACTTAGGCTCTGTATTGAGCAGGTCTTCATACTTGTAGAGCCTATGCCGAGAGTTGGTTGTCCGAGGGCGCACAGACCGTTTGCGTAGCATCATACCATGGCGTCTGAGTAGTGCACAAAAGCGATCGCGGCCAAGCGTAAACTTGGGGCCGAAGTATTGCTGACAAAGCACCATGAGCTCTCGGAAGCCGGCTTGGGGTAGGTGCTCTGCTTGTCTTAAGTGCCAACAATATTGGATGATACTACTGCACAGAACATCCTCCTCGTGCCTAGCTAAATAGTTGAGATGACGTTTATAAAAGGCCTGACGGCTGAAGCCAAGCAGTTCGCAGAGCCGAGCAATGTGATGGCTACGCTCCGGCTCTGATAAACGGTGAACTACTTGGCTTCGGAGTTTTTTCGTATCCGGATGCCGTAGGTTTCTTCTGCCAACTCAACAAGTAGCTTATAGGCTTGATGCCCTAGTTCTTCTCGCTTGAGACGACTCTTGAGGACACGATTCTCTTTACGTAGTTGCTCTAACTCTTCTTTTTCATTGAGTGTCAGCTCACTCTGGGGGGATTGGGACGCTTTCATTGGGACTGGATGAACTTTATCTTCGAGTCCAAATTTACGAAGCCATTGAGGAATAAGACCACGACTGATGCCATATTTCCTTCCAATGGCACCTTGGCTCTGTTCCCCAGAGAGGTAATCCTCTAGGATGGCAAGGCGTTCAAAGTTGCTTAAATGTTTGCCCATAATGGATACTGGTTGCATCCCGCCCAACTGTCAACTTTTTTCAGTACACGTCACTATACAGGGAAAACTTGTGCCCCAAGACCCTAATGACGAACCAGCAAGCGTATTGCTCGAAAAGATTCGTCAGGAAAAAGAACGCTTGATCAAAGAGAAAAAAATCAAGCGAGACAAGAACGCATCCATTATTTACCGTGGTGAGGACAATTCCTATTATGAGAAGTTCGCAGACGGAAAGGTGGTTTGTATAGATGACGAAATACCATTTGAGATACCTGAGAGCTGGCAATGGGAGCGTTGGGGAAATTTGTCTCATTCGATTCAATATGGATATAACGCTCCTGCAGAAGAATCGGGTGATATAAGGATGGTGCGCATAAGTGACATTCAAGACGGTGAAGTTTTATGGGTAAAAGTTCGATTCTGCCATATAAACAAAAGTGATATTGATACATATTTGCTTCAAAAAGGTGATATATTGTTTGCAAGAACAGGAGGGACAGTAGGCAAATCTTTCCTTGTAGGTGATGTTCCTTACCCATCTATTTATGCAGGATATCTCATCAGAACAAGATATAGTGAGACCATTGCACGGTATTTTGCCTCTTTTCGGTTAGACATATTGCATATATCCCTGATTATTAATATCTTTAATATGTAATTAACTGTATCGACATGGCAACCAAACCAACCGAACAAGCTCCGAGCTTCCTACAAGTATATACTCAGGTTCGTCGCGACCGTATGAAGCACTCCTTTCTCCGCCAAATCAATGCTTGCGTTGATTGGCGAGGTATGCGCACGCTGCTGAACAAGAAGTACACCAAGACACAGAATGCCGTAGGTAACCCCGCCTACGATGCCTTGCTGATGTTCAAGATCCTTTTGCTAGAGACATGGTATGGTTTGAGCGATTATGAGGTTGAGGAACGCATCAATGACTCACTGCTTTTCAGCGAATTCCTGGGCTTAGACCTTGGCTATCCCTCTCCCGATCATAGCACCATCAGTCGCTTTCGCTCGGAGCTAACGCGTCTAGGGATTATGGATAAACTCCTTCGAGAGCTGAACAAGCAGTTCAAGAAACATGGCATTAGCCGCATTGACCAAGGCGCCATTGTGGATGCGAGCATTGTAGACAGCCCTTATGCCCCTGATGGTAGCNTTCAAGAAACATGGCATTAGCCGCATTGACCAAGGCGCCATTGTGGATGCGAGCATTGTAGACAGCCCTTATGCCCCTGATGGTAGCGTGGTCATAGAAGTGGCCGAGGATAGAGAGGATACTCGCTCGCAGGAGGCGTTGGATCAAGAGGAGGCTTATCAGTATGAACTCAGAAGTGGTAAGCCCGGTGTTGATGCAGAGGCTCGTTGGGTGCGCAAAGGCAAGCATTATCGGTATGGGTATAAGAAACACGTGCTTACCGATGAGCAAGGCTTAGTAGAAGCCCTGATTACAACCCCGGCTAATTGTGCNGGGTATAAGAAACACGTGCTTACCGATGAGCAAGGCTTAGTAGAAGCCCTGATTACAACCCCGGCTAATTGTGCAGATACGGTTGCTTTGCCCGCCTTGATCGAGAAATCCGAGTTGTCATCAGGGGTAAGTGTGCTAGCCGACAAAGGCTATTGTAGCAAAAAGAATTCGGAGTACTTAGCTGGTCGTGGCTTGGTGGACGGCATTATGCTCAAGGCTATTCGTGGGAAGACTCTTAACGAGAGTCAGAAGGCATTCAATCGTGTGATCAGTAAGACAAGGTGCTTGATAGAGCGGACCTTTGGCAGTATTCGTCGGTGGTTCTTGGGGGGACGCTGTCGCTACCGAGGGTTAGAGCGAACGCATACACAGAATATTCTTGAAGCTATGGCGTACAATCTCAAACGTATGCCAGGGCTGCTTGTGCTTGAAGGTGTCAAATAACCGTAAAATCCCCATCCCTGAGGGAAATTTCCCTCA